>DUCI01000001.1 GCA_012959905.1 Methylococcaceae bacterium
GGTTGCTGGTGTTTTAGCCGATGAATGTAGTCAATTGTTAGTAAATTTCTTTAAGCAAAGGCGGTAGATTAATCCGGTAATTTTTAGAGCGCAGGGTTGATTATTATGATGTCTTTATGGGGTTCTGTTGACGGTTTTGGACGGAGTTTCATGGCTTGCTCTTCAATTAAATTATCTTCAGTGAGCCAGGTCAGTAAATCATAATAATTACGTATATTTTCGACGTAAAGTACGGGTTCGTGGCCGCGCGCATAGCCGTATTTTGTTTTTTTATACCATTTTTTTTGGCTCAATAAGGGCAGGTGTTTTTTGACATCCATCCATTTGTTTGGGTTGTCGCCTTGTTCCTGTGTGAGAATGCGAGCATCGTCTAAGTGACCATAGCCAATATTGTAAGCCGCTAACGCCATCCAGATTCGGTCGGGAGTAGGAACGCTGGCAGGGATACGATTGAGGCGCTGTTTAAAATACAGAGCCCCACCTCTGATGCTGTTTTCAGGTTTTATTCTATTGTTAAAGCCCAATTGTTTAGCCGTTGATCGTGTCAGCATCATAATGCCTCGTACACCGGTATGGGAGATAGCATTTCTTCGCCAATGAGACTCTTGATAACCAATAGCGGCAATAAGTCGCCAATCTAACTCTTGTTCAGTGGCTGCAGATTCAAATATTTTTTGGTAGCGGGGCAGTCGGCTTTTAATGTGTTGTCTAAATGTGCAGTTGTTTGCATAGGTCATTTTTTCGGCATAGCGATAATGGCGATCTATGAGTTGTTCGAGTTTTTTGTTTTGTTTAATCAGTGTAAAGAAATGAGTGGTTGCGCGCAGTAGGCTTTTATCAGGCGATAAGTGCATAGCCCAAGCCAATTGACGAGGGGGTGAGATATCAAAGGCGATGTTAAGTTGAGGATAGAATCGACGAATGAGTGTTATTTGATTGGAGTCGGCTACAGTGTAGTCAATGAGGTTTTGGTTCAGTAAAAATAACAGGCCGTCCGTACTTAAGGTATCGTTGATGAGCCAGTGTAAAGTGGGCGTTTTTTGTTTAAGACTTTGCAAAGTATCAACATGGCTAGTTCCTTTAACGACCTCTAAAATACCGTTAGCGAGATCTTGGGGTCCTTTGGGCTTGGGTGTGCCGGTACGGTAAATGATTTGTTCTGTTATTTCATGATAGGGCGGTGAAAAGGCTAATGTTTTTTGGCGTTGTTCGGTGACGGTAATACCCGCGGCAGCAATATCCGCTTTATTGGTTTGAATATCGTTTAGGATTTGATCGAATGTTGCCGGTGTTTTAAAGGCGGCGGTCACGCCAAGGTGGTCAGCAAATAAATTAATAAGGTCGTATTCAAAGCCTGCAAAACCATTATCGTTTTGATAGTAAGTGGTTGGGTCTGTTCGGGTTAATACGGTTAAAACGCCAGAACGTTTAATGCGTTCAAGTTGTGAGGGGAAATAGCGTGATTTAATTTCAGAAGTAATGAGCAGGGTGGTAAACAAGCCATAAATGGTTAACACCAAGATTATGGATTGTTTGGATCTGTTCATGATGAC
>DUCI01000002.1:0-5110 GCA_012959905.1 Methylococcaceae bacterium
CCGTTCAGAATTTTCTTTGGTTATAAGTTGGTTCAATTAACGTGCGTTGTGACCCATCAATAGGAGTCGTGGGTCCTATAAAATGTAGTGGGGGGGTGGGTTGATCAGAGCATTTACAGATCACAGGGGGGATTAATTAACGCGTGTTAATGACCTGTGACTGAGTGATTAAGCGTCAGTTGACAGGTTCTAAGTTGATTTCTTACCCTAAAAAAAAGGAGGTTCTTTAAGGAATGACTTTTGACTAGCGTTGCTTTTTCGTTGAAATCTAATGTTATGATGGGATTAATTAAATTTATCTTAATTGGATATGACTAACATTCTAATTTGTACGTTAGGGGCAAGCTGGGCTGTCATCCCAGAGGTTTATGGTTTTATTAATTCTGAACAGCTACCGCTTTATAACTGTTTGGAAAACCATTCGGCATTAGATGAAGCCATTACTGAATTTCAATTGCAGCCCATTGATGAAATCTGGATTTGTACCACACAAGGTAAAGCTACATCGGCAAGCCTAGATAAATTAAATGAGTGGGTTTTACTTTTACCCTTTCCCGTAATCACACGGGTTTGGCAAGCTGAAAACACTGGAAATTTGGCGACTCAAGCTCAGTGCAAACATATTCAAGAATTAATCTTAAGAACCACATTAGCTGCACACGAATATGCGCATGGTGGGCAGGTGTCATTATCTTTGGCGGGCGGGCGAAAAACAATGAGTGCCGATATGCAGTGGGCCGCCAGTGTTTTTGGCTGCACGGCCTTACTTCATGTCATCGGCGTTGATTTTCAAGATATGCCAGAAGATATGCGGGTCAGTCAGCCTGAACTGTTTACTCAACCGTTAAGTCAATTAAACGCCTGTTCTATTACACCGATGATCACAGGGTCAATGGTTCGCAGTGATTTATTGGATGTAAAAATGGGCGGGATGGTGCCCATTACACTAGACCAATACCCATTAAGTTTGGCCGATGATAAGTGTGTTGTAGTTTGGCCCAAGCCCAAGGATTGGTTGAGTCAGGAATTAAAATATCGTGAAAAAATGGGTAGTCAATTGTTAGGTAATTATTACCTTGAATTGAGTCTTAAAGAACAACATGAAAATTGGCGAAGTTTATATCGGCTCCCTCCAAAGGTCATCAATCGCTTTCGAGAAACCCCTCTTGGTTTAGAACATAAAAACGCCCTCAATCAGTTGCCCAAAGCCGATTTACATCGCCATTTGGGGGGTTGCTTAAATCTGGATGACCAACGCAAGGTTGCACATTCAATTTGGTCCTCGATGTCTGTTAGAGAGAAAAATGAATCTTTAAAAATAGTTCAACCCTTATTGAATAATGATTCTGAGTGGGATTGGAATTGGACGGCACGGGTAAAAGATAATGTTCAAAAGCCATTTATAGCCTCGGCCTTATTAATTGAAGCGACCGAACAGCAATTGATGACTAACTTATGGGGTGTCACAGAACCTCGTGTGGCACTTAAGCGTAGTCAGCATGGCTTTTCAGCCTACGAACGGCCTGGTGAATTAACAGGTTCAACACTGTTATCTTCTCTGTACGGTGTTGAGAGTTATGCGCAGGCTATTGTCTTACAAAGTTTAAATGAAGGGTTGGCCTATGTTGAGTTAAGAGGAAGCCCACAAAAATATGGCGATGGTTTGCTTTTTCTAAAAACTTTTTATCAGGCGCTTCAAGCCGCAATTAACGCTATCCCTAACGGGTTAATAAGGCCGGTTTTTAAGTTCATTATCATTGCCGATCGAAGACGGTCTGAAACGATTCTTAAGCAAACCATTGCGATGGCCGTTGCGGCTAAGGAATTATTGCCAGAATTTGTTGTTGGCCTAGATATGGCAGGAGATGAGTCTTATGCTATCTCCACTCAGATCAGTGAGTTATTTTTACCCGCATTTCAAGCCTGTCTGCCCATTACCATACATGCTGGGGAAGGCGAGAAGGCTGAGTCTATTTGGCAAGCAGCTTACCTGCTACATGCTGATAGGATAGGGCATGGGCTTACTTTGAATGATAATGAAGAGCTAGCAGAAAGGTTCTTAAATAGAGGAATATGCCTTGAGTTATGTCCGACATCTAATGTTGAAGTCGTTGGTTTTAAAGTGCCCGGTGACCCTCAAACAGCATCTTATGCTACTTATCCGTTGATGGAATTATGGCGCAAAGGGTTACCACTGACATTGTGTACTGATAATCCGGGTATTAGCCGTACGACGTTAACCGATGAATATATCACCGCATCACTAATGAGTGAGGGTGAATTAACGCTGTGGGATTCATTAGCGATGATTAAACAGGGTTTTACCCATGGATTTTTATCTGGAAAAGAAAAAGAGCGGTTATTAAAACAGTGTGATGGATATATTTACCAACAACTTATTTCAGACCCTTATTTTCAGGGTCCTCAAAAAATCTAATCAATTAAAATTAGTTTGATTTAAATCTAGTTTTTCAAAATAAAAATATGGTAGATTAAAGAAAACCAATATTGCGTATAAATAAGATGGATTTTTTAATTTTATGGCAATAAAGCGTTTTGACAACTTTGTCAGCGCGGTGTTTATTTATTAGTAGCTATAGAATATTGCCTATTAAGTTAGGAATAAGGGATCCATATGCTGCCTCACCAGTTTGAAAGAAGAGTATTAATTGCTGTTACCGGGCTTTCTCCCCAAGTGGTCACGGAAACCCTCTATGGGTTAGCGTTAAGATGCACGCCTTCATTTGTACCTACTGAAATTCATTTAGTCACCACGATCGAAGGTGCGCATCGAGCTGAATTGCATTTATTACATGAAGAGAGTGGCAAATTTTTGGCGTTATGCCGGGAGTATGATCTTCCTGCGATTGCATTTGATTCTTCAACCATACATGTCATTAAAGACAGTTATGGTCATGAAATGGATGATATTAGAACGCCAGAAGAGAATGAGGCTGCGGCAGATTACATTACTAGTCTTTTAAGCTCCTTAACGCAAGATCCTAAAGCTGCACTCCATGTGTCCATTGCAGGGGGGCGCAAAACAATGGGTTATTACTTGGGCTATGCCTTATCCCTTTTTGGTAGAGAACAAGACCGGTTGTCACATGTCCTTGTTAACGAGGGCTATGAAAGCCATAAAGACTTTTTTTATCCCACGTTAAAAAGTAACGTTATTCATGGCAGGGGCGACCGTCCCTTAGACACCAGTAAAGCAGAGATTGCCCTCGCTCAAATACCCTTCATACGCATTCGTGACAGTATTCCTGAAAATTTACGATCCGGTCAGGCAGGATTTTTACAAACGATTAATCTGGCTAAAAAAGCAGAGATGGACCCTGAGTTAATTATCGATAGGGCACAGAAGAAAATCTCAGCTAATGGCGTGGTATTTACCTTAAAAGATATCTTATTTGCTTTTTATTGTTGGGTTATCGAGCAAACGCTCAACCAAGAAATACTGCTTCATAAACCGAATGATTACGAGCCGGAGGTTCAATATGCAGAGCAATTCATTGCGCAGTATATAAAGCTGGTTGGCGAAAATAGGGATATAGATAAAACGCTAGATGGGTTGTTAAAAGGGATGGATAGTAATTTTTTCTCAGAAAAAAAATCCAGGATCAATCAAAGTCTTAAGCAAATTTTAGGCAAGCGATTGGCAGAAAACTTTGAAATCAAAGGTCTAGGCAGAAGAGGCGATATGTTTTATGCCACTCGGTTGAAACCTGAACAGGTTGTTTTTGGATTAATTCAACAGTAGGTGAATGAATGACAAAAGATGAGTTATTACAAGCCAGTAGCCGTATGGCGTTGGCGGGCATGCTGCATGATGTGGGTAAGTTTACGGAGCGAGCAAAGATCTCTGTAGAAAGCACGGTAGAACAGACCCATCAGCAACTCTATTGCCCACAACGCGAGGCCGGCGGGCGTCAATGGCATACTCACAAACATGCGGCTTATTCAGCCATTGGTATAGATCTTATTGAGGACCATGCGCCAGATCTGATTGGTGAAGATTTTTTCCCCTTTGCTAACTGGAAATCAACCGACAGTGATGATTCATTAATTAATGCGGCAGCAGGACATCACAAACCTAGAAGTTATTTGCAATGGATTGTGGCTACGGCAGACCGCGTGGCTTCAGGGTTTGAACGTGAAAAGTTCGAAGAATACAATAAAGCAGAAGAAAAAAATCATTATCAAAGTAGACAGTTAACACTATTTGAGCAGGTGTTTTCGCAGCAACAAGATTTAAAATTTCGTTATCAATTGGAAGCATTAAGCCCTGCGACGCTCTTCCCTATTGAGGCTAAAGGCTATGAGGTAAGTGATAATGCGGTCGCTCAAGCGGAATACCGTAAACTTTGGGAAGAATTTACCGATGCTATAACACAAATACCGCCTTCTCATCGCCAACAACTGCCTCTTTGGTTAGATCATTTCGATACGTTGTGGCTTTCCTATACGCATAGTATTCCTTCAGCAACGGCTTTTGGAACTAAGCCAGAAGTATCGCTTTATGACCACTCTAAAGCAGTAACGGCACTGGCGGTTGCGCTGTGGCGTTATCATTTTGAATTAGATCATGATAAAGATCGTGCGCTGGCGAACATGCAGTATCGAAAAGATTGGGATGAGAAAAAATTATTGATGATCCAAGGGGATTTTTTTGGTATTCAGAATTTTATCTTTTCACAGGGCAGTGAAAGCAATAAAAAGGCTGCAAAATTACTGAGAGGCCGTTCACTTTATGTCTCGTTAATAACAGAGTGTGCAGCGCTTGCCATTCTGGAGCAATTAGCCTTACCGTCAACGAGCCAGATCATAAATGCGGCAGGCAAGTTCTTAATTGTGGCGCCCAATACACCAGAAACGATTACGGTGTTAGAAACTATAAAAAAAGAATTTAATCAATGGTTCCTTGATCACAGTTACGGGCAGTCTGGGTTAGGTTTAGCCTGGGAAGGGGCCAGCTGTAATGATTTCGTTAACTCAAAGAAAGAGAAAAGATTTGCTACGCTGATGAAAGCGTTACACGCACAATTAGAACGGTCCAAATATGCGCATTTTAATTTATGTGGTGAGGATCCGGCACCTGCAGTTTTTG
>DUCI01000002.1:5130-8910 GCA_012959905.1 Methylococcaceae bacterium
ATGACAAAGCCCCAGCCCAAGATAATGGATTAAGTTTATTAGCGAGTGACCAAATCAAAGTCGGTGATCTTTTAGTTAAGAAACAACGAATAATCATTACAAAGCGCTCTATAGCAGGTGTTGAAGGGCTTATTATTCCTTTGTTTGGCTATTCAATCCAATTTACCAATGATGAAGAACAATCGGGGAAATTTGGGTCGGAGGTTAAAAAAGGCAATATTCGGCGCTTTTTTGATTTTAGTTATCCCGATTTAGAAAAAAATAAAGTCCTTTGGAATGGCTATGCTCGACGTAATATTAGTGGCTATGTCCCCAGATTTACCGAACAAGATTCCTATCAGACTGACCGTTATAGTCATTGTGCAAATGATGAGTTGGTAGTGGGGCAATTGAAGACGTTTAATCATTTAGCTAATGAAGACAAGTGGTTGGATGCTGCAACTAATAAGTGGCGGGGTATTAGTGCTTTAGGTGTAGTTAAGGGTGATATCGATGATCTAGGTACTATTTTTCACCAAGGTTTAGATGAGCCGACATTCGCGAAAATGGCCGCCTTATCCCGTCAGGTCAATAGTTTTTTTGCGGTGTTTTTGCCGTGGTTGTGCCGCACAAAATACCGAGATACTTACATTATCTTTGCCGGCGGGGATGATTTCTTTTTCTTAGGGCCGTGGAAGCAGCAAATAGAATTGGCCAATGAATTAAGAGTGGCTTTTAAGCATTATGTCGCCGATAACCCATCGATTCATTTTTCAGCAGGCATTGCCGTTGTTAAACCGGGACTTCCTGTGTATCAGATAGCTGAGATGGGTGAAAAAGCGCTGCTATCGGCTAAAAAATATGATTCAGGCACAAGCGATGGCGGGTATAAAAATGCAGTGACTTGCTTTGATCAAACCGTCAGCTGGAACGACTTTGAACGATTGTGGGCGGCCAAAGAACGGTTAAGGCAACTCAGCGAGGATTATAGTTTGTCGACCGCTTTTATTTATGGGTTATTGGAATTAACCGATATGGCCGCAAATGATAGCAAGCCTGAGAATGCCATGTGGCGATCAAAGTTCTATTACCGTACTCAACGAATGATTGCAAATGATAGACGATTGAGCAGTGATCAAAAACAACTGGCCCGAACACAAATTGTGACCGATATCGGCGAATCTGGAATCAAGCAATTTAAAGCGGATTATCGAATGGCGCTACAGGCTTATATTTATGAAAATAGAGATCAAAATTAGGAGGTGTACATGAATTACTCAGGGTCAAATAGGCGCTCCGGTCGCCACGAGGATGCTCCCCAAATCGATGTCAGCTTAATTGATTTTAGTGCAAAAGATTCACGTCTTTTTGATGAAGTTGCAAATCAATCCGCACAAGTTATTTCAGAACCACAACTAAAAGATGCTAATAAATCAACGCAATTAAGAGGATTTTATAACGAAGTGGTGATCTGGGATCAAAAAATCAGGCAGAATCCCGAGAAATATACTGAGTATTTACCCTTGGTAAAAATGCTCAATGCCAAGGTGGCTTATGCCAGAGGACGAAAATTAGTTGATGATAATTTTTTAACACTGATACGTCATTGTATTAGTCAATTGGATGACAATGATAAGCAGAGCTTGTATACGTTTAAGTTATTTTTAGAAGCCGTTATGGGTTTTCATAAAATGTATGCAAAAAAATAATCGGGAGGGTAAACCAATGCAATTAAAAACAATTAACCAGATAGAAGGCCAAATCGAATTATTAACCGGACTTCATATTGGCGCTGGAAATGAAGCGATTCATATTGGCGGTATCGATAACGCGGTGGTCAAAAATCCATATACCTTGGAGCCTTTTATTCCTGGCTCTAGTTTAAAAGGGAAAATGCGTAGTTTATTAGAATGGCGGGCGGGGTTAGTCGGGGAAAGTGGTGGAAAACCGGGCTCTATTGACTTATTGAATAAGCTTTCAGGCAGTAAACAAGTCGATGCAAAAGCTATTATTCAATTGTTTGGCGCCGCCGGAGATTCTAAAGATCTTGATCAAGCCGAAGCCATCGGGCCTACGCGACTGGCTTTTTGGGATTGCCCTTTAGACCCACTGTGGAAAGACAAAGCGGATGAGAACGATTGGCTCTATACGGAAGCTAAAAGTGAAAACAGCATCAATAGAATTAGCGGTACTGCCGTTAGCCCAAGACAAACAGAACGGGTCCCCGCCGGCGCCTCATTTACCTTTAAATTGATTTTTAAAGTATTGGATGAACACGATGAACAATTAATGAACCATTTACTAATTGGTCTACGACTATTAGAGCTTGATGGTATCGGTGGTTCCGGTTCAAGGGGCTATGGGAAAATAAAATTAACCCATCTCACGCTGAATAGTGAAGATATTCAAGCAACATTAGATTCAGTGGTTCCGTTTGAAAAGGTCGCTTAAATGAGTCGCTTTGTCATAGCTATTAAACCTAAAACGGCTTTTGCTACACCGTTAGTGGGGGATACTTTGTTTGGTCAAGCTTGTTGGGCTATTAGGTATAGCTTAGGGGTCAGTAAGTTGACCGAATTATTAGAAGATTACACCAACGCAAAGCCTTTTATGGTGCTCTCGGACGCACAGCCTCAAGGTTATTTGAAACGCCCTTGTGTACCCGTTATAAAATTGGGCATGGAAGCGGACGGTATTCAAAAGAAAAAGGACTTTAAAGCAAAGCAATGGCTGCCGGAGGAGATCTCATCAAAGCCGCTTGATCAATGGGCGGGCTCGGCACTCACTGAGACTGAAATGATGGCTGAAAAGGGCCTGGAGGGATTGTTAAGGCGTGAATATAATCAAACCCATAATAGTTTAAACCGCAAAACGGGGACCACGGGATCCTCTTCAGGCTTTGCACCGTTTAATCGCCATGTTTTTTGGTATCACCCAGAGATGATTTTAACTATTCAAATTGAACTGGATGAATCTAGATTTACCCAAGATGAGGTACACGCTATTTTTTCCCAAATTGGACTTGAAGGCTTTGGTAAAGAGGCCAGTTGTGGGTTAGGAAAGTTTGAAGTGTTAAGTATTTTAAACGGTGAACCTTCTTCACCCCCTCAAGCTAAGTCATGGTTGACCTTAGCACCGTGTGCGCCACAGCATTTATCTTGGAACGCTGAGGAATGTTACTACCAAGTGTTTACCCGTTTTGGCCGTCATGGGGGTCAAGCTGTTCATAAAACAGGGGGGCCTTTTAAGAAGCCTGTCTTGATGGCGGATAGTTTCGCTGTTTTAACACCAGAAGCTTTTGATCCAGCTTCGGGTTGGGTTGGGCAAGGTTTAAGTAATATTTCAATGACTATTCCAGAAACCGTACATCAGGGCTATGCCCCTGTTATTCCGGTTCAGTTAGGAGGGAAGTAACAATGGTTGAGGCATTTTTACAAACATCACATTGTACGATTTCCACGCTAACCCCTATCCATATGGGCTGTGGAGAGGATTATTACCCCACTAATTATGTCATTAAGAATCAACGTTTATATCACTTTAACGAGAATGGTTTAATTAAAGGGTTATCATCCATTGACATAAAAGAGTTAGTGAGAATTTCTGAACAGCGTGGTAGCGATAGCCTAACGGTTCTACAGGCTTTTATTTTTGATAAGGCTGATAAGTTAATCCCTTATGCCACCCATAGCGTCGTGGTGACAGCTGAAATTGAAAGTTTTTATTTATCCCGCATTAAACGATCCACGGATAAAGAAAATATAAAAGATAAAAAAACTAATTTGCAAATCGACTTATCAA
>DUCI01000003.1 GCA_012959905.1 Methylococcaceae bacterium
CCGCTGTTTTCATCGTTTCAATGGTCGTCGTATAATTGCCACTATGGCCTAAATTATTACAGTGAATATGTGCAGGATGCGGCAACCCTAAATCATTCGTGGCATCAATCAGGGCCTTAATGATCTTTCTAGGCGTTAAATCAAAACCGCGAATTTGTTCATCCAAATTATGAACATTAGAATTTCTATTGCCTTTCCAAGGCTCATCCCCGCCCGGATTCACCAGTTTAACCCCATAACCTTTAGCCGCATTTAACCACCAAGCAACGGCCTCTTTAAACTCCGTCATGCGGCCTTTTTCAAGCAATTGATTGAGACAAACATTATTTGCCAACAAAATATAAAAACCCTTATCAATCACCGGGGTGTCATGTAATTCCTCAATGGTGTGTCGGGCACCTAAAGGAGGAACAGCCGCTTCCATTGCTGTGGTATAGCCTAAAGTTGCATAGCGGTAACCGGTCGTAAATGTGGATGGGACACTGCCTCCGGTACCGGAGCGCAGTTCATTCACCCGTGGTGAAACATCGTGACGCTTACTTTCTGGCTGAAACTTACGGGCCAAATTCACTTTATGGCCGGCAATATGACAATGAATATCTACTCCGCCCGGTAACACCACCATTCCATGCGCATCAATGCAAGGACTGTCATCGGGAACCGAATCAACAATCTTGCCATCTTGAACACAAATCTCCTTAATTTCACCATCGATCCCATTAAGCGGATCGTAAACCTTTCCATTTTTTATTCGAATTGCGGATGACATTTTTTCCCACCTTATAGACAAATTTTTGTGGCTATGCTGCTGCCGGTTTTTGGTTTGAGGTTATTCCTCTTAACTCACAAATGCGTTCTTTAATCGCACGTAAAACCGTTTCATCACTCGGAAACGGCGAATCAAAAGCAGGCCGGAGTGATAAAGGAACATTGTCCATGCGATACACCGTACCGGGCACATTAATCCCATAAGTCGCCGTGGTAAAGGCAACCTTAGCAAGCTGGCTAGTCACCGTCGGCTTAGGATCTAACGTGATTACTGGAATTGATTTGATATGCTCAATGGCTTTTGCTGAAAAGTTTGAACCCGGGTCACTGGCAATAACACACAGCGCATCGGCCTCTCCACGACCTAACACATCAGCGGTAGTAAATTCACCGGGGTTAAAGCGCGGATATCCCCGATTAAAATTAACCCCAAAAGGATAGCCTGTCTGCCAAGAAACGACATTGTCAGCGCCCGTGACATTGCCGTGACCCCGCGTAGGCAAAGAGACAAAATGGGTAAAATCATTTAAATCAGTCACTAATTGTAATAACGCTCCGGCATTAAAATGCCGCCCCCGCGTCATCGTAAGCCCCATGCCAAAGAACAAGACACCAAACTGACAATCCTTCATTTGCTGTACTAAGGCTTCTAATCGATCCAAACTGATACCGGTGCGCTCTTCAACCGACCGGTCCAGTGCCCGGCCTTTTACCAAGGCGCGCATAGCCCACAATAATTCAAAATCACTACCCGGTTTTATTTGCAGGAAAATATCTGCAATCAACGAACTTTGTGTTGGCCGAATATCCACCATTGCAATGGTTCGGTCTTCTTTACCGTTTGGCAACCAAGGGCTTTTAGCATTAACCGCATAACGTTCGAAATGCCGGGGATGAGCTTCCGCTGGATTCCCGCCCCAATACATCACAAAATCTGCTCGATTTTTAATTTCACCCAAACTAGCTGTACTTTCACCCACCCCTTGAAAGGCCATTCCCGTAGGTCCATGACAGACCGAGGTTGTAGTATCGATGTTGCCGTTAAGATAATCAGCAATCGCAACCGCTTCTTTTTGCGCCTCACAAGTTGTATCGCTTAACCCATAGATAGTCGGAAACTTTGCATTCACAAGAACCTGCGCAGCCGCTTCAACAGCCTCTTCAAGACTGGCTTCTTTACCATCGATCAAGGCGACCGGAAAGTCTTCGACCTTGTGCTCTAAAAACCATGCTTTCCCAAGCACACAGGCATTCTTCGCTTGGGTAATATGTTTACCACCCGAATCAACAGTCAATTCAATATCATCACAAACACAACCACAAAATGTACAAATTGCATTTTCTATAACTTTTGAAGAACCACTCATATCACTCACCTTGCCTCGTTTTTTCAATACCCCCGACAAAAACCCAATCGTTCAAGGTTGTATTGAATATTGTTTAGCTCAATTAATCTTAATTTCCCTATAAATCAACCATCCGTCAAAAAATTCAAACCTGATAGTACCTTATCAAGAAAAAGAAATGAAGTAAGAAATTTTATCTCTTTTCATGTTTAATTTGAATTATCTCATGGCTTTACCTTATGCTAAGATTCGAAAAGTATTCTTTACTTGCAACTAAAAAAATATCTGGAGTGAATGTATGGCTGAAACCATGATCCTGATTCCCGTTCGTACCAGCCGGCAAGGCACGTCGTTGAACGCAGGAAAATTAAAAGATGACTACCGTGATGAAACATCAACGATAGAAATTCATGGCGAAGACATGGCAAGACTGGGGTTAACTAAGGGTGACCGCGTTAGGATGATCTCTATCCATGGCACTAGCGCCGAAGTCACCTGTAAACCGCAAAAAGGGGCTAGTGCCGTCCCTGGACTGATTTTCATGGCTTATGGACCCACATCGAGCTTATTTATGGAGGCGGATACCGCTGGGACCGGTATGCCGTTATCAAAGCAGATGGAAATCACACTGGAAGGTCCCATAGCTCCCGATGGTTCGATTATTCCTGTTCAACCCAACCTAGCCGGCATTGCCAGTAATTTAGCCGCCAGCCCCTTATCTATCGACCAGGTCGGCTCGCTTAATGCCTTATCTAGCAGTCAACTCAGTCCTGCTCAAGCCTTATGGCTCAGCGGTTACTTTGCCGCCTTAAGTGGTTCCGGATTAGCGCCTGGCGACTTTACCGGCTCAACCCAAACCAACAATGCAGCACAACTGCCTTTACTCACTATCCTGTTCGGCTCTGAAACCGGTAACGGTGAACATTTAGCGGAAGACCTGCTAGAACAAGCCAAAGCCAAAGGTTTTAATGCCCAAATACAGGACATGATGGATTATGACGTCGCTAACTTACCCAATGAACAATACCTATTGGTCATTGTCAGTACCCAAGGCGAAGGCGACCCCCCTTTAACCGCGGGTAAATTACACAACTATTTTAAAAATGGTGAAGCGCCTGAACTGACACAATTAAAGTTTGCCGTTTTTGCTTTAGGCGATAGCAGTTATGAATTTTACTGCCAAACAGGGAAAGACTTTGACGACTTTTTAGCAAACACCGGTGCCACACGACTTTTGGATCGGATTGATGCCGATATTGATTTTGAAGAACCTGCTGAGGCTTGGATAGAAGATGTTTTAGCACTTTATCAAGCTGTAGCAGAAGAAGCCGGCGGCGCTGTTGCTAACAGCAATACTGAAACAACAGCCTCAAAAAAATCAACCTATTCCAAAACAAACCCCTTTATGGCATCAACACTTAACGTCGTTAACCTCAATGGCGAAGGGTCAATCAAAGAAACCTGCCACATTGAAATCGACCTAAAAGGATCAGGGCTAAGCTATGATCCCGGTGATGCTTTAGGCGTTTATCCACTCAATGACAGCCGTTATGTCGAGCAACTATTAAATGCACTCAATATGGCTGGTGACGAAATCGTCACCCTTGGAAAAGAGGAATTGCCGCTCCAACAAGCTTTTCAAGAAAGACTTGATATCACCGCACTTAGCCGGGTTAACATGGAAAAATTTGCTGACTTAACCGCCAGCGATGCACTCAAAACATTATTAGCTAAAGACAACAGTGAATCATTCAAAGACTACATCTGGGGCCGACAAATACTGGATCTGGTTGAAGACTACACCAGTAATAACTTTAACGCCCAAGACTTTATCACTGTTTTAAGACGCATTCCTGCCAGACTTTATTCTATAGCCTCCAGCATCAAGGCCCACCCTGAAGAAGTCCAGTTACTGGTTGGCTCGGTACGCTACAACAGCTTCGAGCGCGACCGAGAAGGGGTCTGCTCAACGTTTTTAAATGGCCGGGTGACGCCCCCTGAAACATTAGCTGTTTATGTCCATGCCAACAAAAATTTCAGTTTACCTAAGGACCCTGATACGCCAGTGATTATGGTCGGCCCCGGAACCGGGCTGGCACCGTTCCGTTCATTCCTTGAGGAGCGAAAAGCCACCGGTGCAAGTGGTCCCAACTGGCTGTTTTTTGGTGACCAACACCAAGCCTGTGATTATCTCTACGGTGATGAACTTGACCAAATGAAAAGTGATGGTCTATTAACCCATTTAGACCTTGCTTTCTCAAGAGACCAAAAAGAAAAGATTTATGTCCAGACGCGAATCCTTGCTCGCTCAAAAGAGATCTACGCATGGTTGGAAAAGGGAGCCTACTTTTATATCTGTGGTGATGCGGAACGAATGGCCAAAGACGTACACAAAGCACTCATAGAATCGGTCAGAATTGAGGCGGGTATTGAGGAACAAGCGGCTGAAAGCTATATCGATAATTTACTCGAAAGCCGACGCTATCAACGTGACGTTTACTAAACAAATAACCTACGCCGTCAAACTAATCTATTGATAAAGTTCTATTAACAACAAGAATCAAGTAAAATTAGAAGTTAATTGTTACCGTTACGATACCCTTTAACTAAATTTCATACCGTTATTATGTTTTTAAAAGAGTTCTACTCAAAGTCTGACCCAGCCATCCAAATTACAGCTGATCAAGCGAGCCGATTTGCTAAAGAAGTTGCCGGTGACTTCAACCCCCTACACGACCCTGAGGCAAGACGCTTCTGCGTTCCGGGCGACTTATTGTTTGCACTGGTTTTAGAAAAATACGGCTTAAGTACGGATATGCACTTTACCTTTTCTAACATGGTCGGTCATGGTATTAACCTTATCTTTCCCGATCAAAACAGTAACTCGATTGACATCCATGATGACAAATCAAACACCTATTTAACTGTGGGTCATGACGGCCAAAACACCTCGGACAAATCACAGATAGAAAACTTCATCAAGAATTATGTCGCGTTTTCAGGCCTTAATTTTCCCCATATTCTGGTTCCCCTCATGGCTGAACAAAAGGCCATGATCAATACTAATCGCCCTTTAGTCATCTATGAAAGTATGTCGTTTAAATTACAACATCTTAATTTCTCCGATCACCAGATCGTACCTGCGGATAATACTCTAGAAATAAATGGCCGTCGCGGGGAAGCTCATCTGCACTTCGACATCTTATCCGATAACCATCAAATTGGACACGGTTTTAAAAAAATCCTGATCAGTGGTATTAAAGACTATGACCATGATGTCATTCAAGCCTTTACTGAGAACTATCTGGCCCATAAACACAGTTATCAGCAACAACTACTTAAATCAGTATCTTCCTAAACTAAAAACAAATAACGATGACCATTACACTTGGACAACTAGCTAGCGTAACAAATGCCGAACTTATTAACGGAAACATGGAACAACCCATTCATGGCGTTGCGACACTCGAATCAGCTCAACCAGGTGACATCTCATTTCTAACCAATTTCAAACACCTACCCAGTGCCCGTCAATCTAAAGCTTCTGCTATCATTATTGGGCGCGCCATAACTGACCTTGAAACACCTCAATTAGTATCTGATAACCCCTATTTAAGTTGGGCCAAAACTGTCGCATTATTTCAAGCTGACCGTTCTTCACATTTACCCCCAACGATACACCCAAGCGCCAGTATCGACCCAAGTTGCCACATTGCCGACAACACCCATATCGGTGCAAACGTTGTTATCGGTGCTAATACCATCGTCGGTTCAGATTGTAAAATACACAGCGGCGTTATTATTGAAGAAAACTGTCAACTCGGTAATAACGTAGAAATTCACCCCAACGTGGTGATTCATTTTGGTTCTCAAATTGGTCACCGGTGTACTATTTGGTCTAATGCTGTTATTGGTAGCTATGGCTTCGGAAACGCCAAAGATGGGGCCCGATTTGTTCGCATCCACCAATTAGGCAACGCCATTCTAGAAGATGATGTGGACATCGGTTCAGGTGCAACAGTTGATCGGGGCGCTGTTGATAATACCGTTATTAAACGGGGTGCAAAAATTGATAACCTAGTCATGATCGCTCACAACGTTATCATTGGTGAAGATACTGCAATTGCCGCCCAAACGGGGATCTCTGGCAGCACAAAAATTGGCAACCAAGTTCTTATTGCCGGTCAAGTCGGGTTTGTCGGACACATCGAAATTGGCGATCAATCCTTTATTGGCGCACAAGCCGGTGTCTCCAAATCTTTTCCGCCAGGCAGTAAAATAACGGGCTACCCCGCACGTAACTTAATGGATGTTAGACGCAGTGATACGGCGATCACACACTTGCCTGAACTGATAAAAAAAGTAAAATTACTCGAACAAGAACTCAATAAATTAACCCACAAAACCTAATAACTGTTTTAAAAGTCCCATAATCTCTCGAGCCTCTTTGCAGAAACGGGATAGGCTGTTTTTAGATGTTGTGCAAACAAGGATACTCTAAACTCCTCTAAGCACCACCTGAAATTCTCTACTCCCGGGAGCACCGGTCCTTGCTTAGCTCTGTTCATAACACTGGCCCAATAACGCTGTTGAAACCGGCTAATCTCTTGCAGTCTTTGCTGATCTTTCTGACTGTTTTCTGCCCTCTTCTCAAGGCGATAAATCACTGCACTCAAATAACGCGGGTATGCCAAAAGATTTTGAAAAGGCGTATCTCGGAGGAACCCTTTAAAAATCAAACCATTCAAATGAACTTTTATTTCTTCGGCAACCTCAGACGGTAACCGTTGTTGTTCTAATTGTCTTGAAATCTGTAAATAACTGTTTAATATCTCTTGAACCAATACTGTAGCTTGAATAGAAAATGCAGATAAAGTCGATTTTTTCTTTATGGCTTGTTCAAATTCCGCTGAACAATTAATCGCCGACTCCCCAACAAAAACCTCCCTAAAACAAAGAAATAGAAAATCCTCTTTAAGTGATTGTACGGCTACATTTCCAGCAAAATAGGGGTGTTCTCGTAATTGTTGATAGGCAAGTTCTACATCTGCCCCCAACGATAAATTCTTTAATAAATATTTTCGCTCTTTTTTTAACGTTAATTGAAAAAGGCGAACCAAACCGATTAGGTGACATTGTTGTGCTTTAAATTCAGTTTCTAGCAACCTTAAGCCAACCGTTTCTCCTTCATCAACAAGTGCGGGATAACCTAAATAATCTTGACCCTCTTTCTGAAAACGATAGTGCTTTGGAATGACATCAAAACCCCATTGTATATAACCTGTCAAATTCAATTCATCTTGTGCCATTTGCTCAAAACTGATCACTGAATCTGTTCTAAAAGACTGTTGCAGTACGTGTAAATCACGCCCCGTAGCAATGAGCTGCCCATCATCTCCAAAAACCTTGAAGTTCATCACCAAATGCTCTGCAATCACTTCAGGCTCCCATAAATTCAGAGGGACTGACTCTCCTGTTAGACGCCGCAGGCGATCACTCAACCACTGCCTCATATTACCCTGATAGTCGGGCTCAATTTCTAAGCACCGATCAATGGTTTGCGGAACCGGTACAAATTTTTTACGCCACTGCTTAGGAAGCGCTTTCATCAAAGCACATAACTTTTCATACCGTAAACCAGGGACTAACCACTCAAAGGGCTCACTCACTAATTGGTTAAGCTGTTGAATCGGTAATTGTGCTGTCACGCCATCATCGGGGTCTCCGGGTTCAAACTTATACTGCAACTTAATTCGACTTTGACCCACAACTATTTCATCCGGAAACTCCTGGTCATTAACAGTCAAATCTTGTTCCCGGGCAATATCTTCTTTGATCAAAAACAATAATTTGGGTTGCGCCTTTTCAGCCGTTTTCCGCCACTTTTCAAAGGTCACACCATTGACTACCGATGCCGCTATCTTTTGATCATAAAAATCAAAAAGCCATTCTTCGCCTTCTATCAAATCGACTCGCCGACCTTTATGCTGAATATAATCTAACTCTTCCAGTAACCGTTGGTTCTCTTTAAAAAAAAGTGCTGATGTTTGATACTCTTGATAAACCAAACCATACCGAATAAACATGACCCGAGCCGATTCTGGATCTATGTGCTCATAAGGAATTTTTCGTTTTGTTTGGAGCGTTAATCCATACAATGCCGTACGCTCAAAAATTGCACAACGCCCGGATTTTTTCTCCCAATGAGGCTCATAATGTGTGCGCTTTATTAAATGTTGTGCGTTCGCTTCAATCCATTCCGGTTCAATTTTGGCAACATTACGCGCATAAACTTTACTGGTCTCAACATGCTCAGCTGCCACTATCCACTTAGGCCGTAATTTGTACTGCCCTGACCCTGGAAAAATAAAAAACTTATGGTTTCGCGCCCCAAGGTATTCATACTGTTCATGCTTAAAGCCTATATTGGATAAAAGCCCCGTTAATAACGCCTGATGAATGTCCTGATAACTTGCTGGCGTCTGGTTTTTCTTAAATTTCAACTCATTTTTAATCACCAAATTAACCTGCTGGTGAACATCTTGCCATTCTCGCATCCGCACATAGGACAGAAAATTTTCACGACAATATTTCCTCAGCCGATTATTTGAAAGTTCGGCTTTTTTAGCTTCAAACTTTTCCCATAACTTAAAGAAACTAAGAAAATCAGAATTCTCCGCTTTATAGGCTTCATGTTTTGATTCTGCCAAATGCATT
>DUCI01000004.1 GCA_012959905.1 Methylococcaceae bacterium
TCGGAGTAACTAATTTTGGCATTAAAACGCTGGCCGTTGCCTAGGGTCTCTTTGATTTGTGTGCCAAGATAAGCAATATTAATGACTAAGTCTTGAAAGCCTTCGCTGACAAGACGTTCAATAGTGTATTCGATTAACGGCTTGCCTGCGACAGGGAGTAAGGGTTTGGGGTGTTTGTCGGTCAGTGGGCGAAGTCTTTCGCCGCGGCCGGCAGCTAGAATCATGGCTTTCATGACGGCAGGTTTTTCGCCGTCAAAACGTCATTTTTGAGTAACTGGCTGAATGATGATAGCTCGGGGTAATCATCGCTGATATTAATGACATAATTAAGGGTGCGTGGAATATCATTAATATAATTTTCTTTGTGGTCGCGTAATTTTAAACGTGAAAAAATACCAATGGCCTTGAGATGGCGCTGAAGTCCCATTAAGTCAAACCAACGAATAAATTGGGGTAAGCCACAGTGCCACTGAGGGTGATGTTGTAATTGACGGTGGTAGGCGGTAACCCACTGTAAAACGTGTTGTTTAGGCCAAGTGATATAACAATCACGTAAAAGAGAAACTAAATCGTAAGTGACAGGGCCCTGTACAGCATCTTGAAAATCAATAATACCCGGCGATTGTTTCTCGAGAATCATTAAGTTACGACTGTGAAAATCTCGATGAACAAAAACCTGAGGCTGTTCCAGTGCTGATTTAATCAGCACTGTCCAAGTGCGCTCTAATTCCCGATGTGCTGCTGGTGAGAGGGTGATATTGAGCAGTTCCGTTAAAAACCAATTTCTAAATAACTCGAGTTCTTGATGCAATAAGGCGTGATTATAGACCGGAAGCGCATGCTGAACGGGGTTGATAGTGACTTGCATATCGAGTAAGGACTGCATGGCGGCTTTATACAGTGTCTCAACGGTTTCGGGTGCTAATTGGTCTAGATAACAAATGGATCCAAAATCATCCAGTAGTAAGAATCCTTCACGGGTGTTTTGTGCATAAATAGAGGGGGCCTTAAGGCCGTTCCGAGTGAGTAATGTGCTGATTTTTATAAAAGGCGACAAGGTTTCTTGCTCAGGTGGCGCATCCATCACGATGTGACTTCCCTGTGGGTGGGAGACTCTAAAATAGCGCCTGAAACTGGCATCATTTGACGCGGCCTCAATAGCACTATAGTTGAATTTTAAAGTATGGCTTAACCAGTGTTCAATGGCTAAAAGTCTTGCATCGGTCTTTGGCATAAAAGGCTTGAATTAATTAATTAAGCGGCGGATGAATTACTGTAAGATATTATACTATTTGATTTAGTGCAGTTCAGCCAATAAAAACTACGGGTATTTATGTTTCCTCGATTATTTGTTGTTGTATGTCTTTGGGTTTATAGCGTAGCAGCGTTATCGCAAGGGAGCACAGCAGGCTGGAGTTGTCAGCAAAAAAAAGGGAGTCAAGAATGGTTGTGTGTAACGGATAAAGATACTGCCCGTGGGGGCGTCGCCGAAGCCCACCCCCTGTCAC
>DUCI01000005.1:0-1199 GCA_012959905.1 Methylococcaceae bacterium
CGTGGGAATAATATTGGTTCGGGTTTCAACGTGAATGCCTAAGGTGGCGGCTTTTTTGATGGTGTTTAAAATTTGATCAACAGTCGCAACCGGACAAATTTGTTGATAAAAATCATCGGATAAACTTTTTATATCTGAACAAAGGACATCAATATGAGGGGCCATGAGTTCTAAGGCTTCATCGGTAATAAAACTATTGGTGACATAAACCGTATAAAGTCCTGCTTTATGAGCAAGAATGCTGACCGCTACAACATATTCCAGCCAAACAGCGGGCTCAGAATAAGTGAATGCTATGCCGTCAACTCCTGCGGTAATTGCGGCTTCAATCAGTGTTTCTGGGGCTATCCAGGCTTGTTTTGATTGCCCTTTGGCTAACGCATCTAATGCGGTAATGCCCCAAGATATTTCTAAATTGTGACAGCCACCACAACGAAAATTACAGCCATAACTACCGACCGACATGACACGGGTATTGGGGCGGTAATGTTTTACTGGTTTGCTTTCAATGGTATCAATAGCGATTGATGACAGGATGCCATAGGACAGATTATATAAGGTCCCCTGTCGATTCACATGCGTTTGGCAAAAACCACGTTGCCCCGGCTTAATTTTGCACCGCCAAAGGCATAAATTACATTGTGTAGCCCCGTTAGTTAGAGGAGTTTGCAGGCTTGTTTTAACGAGTTGATAATTTTCAGCGGGTTGCATGGGGTTAAAAAGTGTTTTAGTTAGAGTGTTAAGTACAAGTAATAGAATTCTATTGGTTGTGCAATGATTTAATCAAGGTGGCATTGTGCACTTATTTGACCATCAGCGCATGGAAAGGTAATTATATTTTTATTGAGTGTTGTTTCACAGAGAATAACATGATTGTATGCAAGGCCTTTAATGAGCCAAAAAATACGCTTTTTAACGGTATATTTTATCGGTGTATTGATGGTCGCGTAGGCACAAATAAAATTGAAAGTGTCTCGTGCCGAAGCGCTATTGGCGAGTGTATAGTCGGCATTCGTTGGCATAGGGTGAGTGCTTGCAAGGGCTTCGTTTTGTGGTTTTAAAGATTGAAAGGGTGTTTTTAATTGTGCCAATCCGCGGGTTAGCAGTTTCGGTATTGTTTGAGCTAAAAGATGGAGCGATTGTGAAGCATTAATACCCTCCGGCATATCGAAACCTTGTTGTATTAAAATAGCGCCAGC
>DUCI01000005.1:1288-41154 GCA_012959905.1 Methylococcaceae bacterium
CAACAAGGACGGGTGGATATTGATAGCGCCTAAAGGCGGTAGGGTGAAGATGGAAGGGGGTATTTTTTTGCTAAAGCAACAGGTAATAATTAAGTCTGCATGAAAGGATTTTATTTGATCGTAGTGGTTTTTAAGGGGCGCGTTAAGGTGAATGCAAGGGATATTATGCCAGCGAGCCAGTTGCTGCAGTGTTTCGTTATGTTCTAGATGAACGGGGAATAGTTCGGGTGCGTTAGGTGGTTGTGCATCAGAGGTAAAAAGGGCCACAATAGGTTGATTGAGCGTTATTAACGCGCGCAATGTTGAGAGTGCTAAGGGGCTCGATGAGCCGATGAAGATGATGTTAAGCATCGTGTAGATAAAAAGTAGCCGTCGTATGTTACCGGGAGTTTTGAATTAAAATAGCATAGAAATACGCTCTTTATTGGGCTGTTTTACAATTCCTTTTTCAGTAATAAGTGCAGTCACTAAGTCCGCGGGTGTGACATCGAAAGCAGGGTTTCTAACCTTGACGCCTTGGGCGGCCCAACGAAAATTTTGGTAACCGGTCACTTCTTCGCTAGGTCTTTCCTCAATCGGTATTTCGTTGCCCGTGTCAATGGAGCGATCTATTGTTGAGAGTGGGCAGGCGACATAAAAGGGAATGTTGTGTCGTTTCGCTAAAACGGCAACCATATAGGTGCCAATTTTATTGGCGACATCGCCATTACTGGCGACTCGATCGGTGCCGACAATGATGGCATCAATCTCACCGCAGTGCATGAGATGTCCAGCCATGTTGTCAGCAATGAGTGTGATCGGGATGTTTTCTTGGACCATTTCCCAAGCCGTTAATCGTGCGCCTTGTAAAAAAGGCCGGGTTTCATCAGCAATAACAGATATTTTTTTTCCTGATTCTACAGCAGCACGGATAACACCTAATGCGGTACCGTAGCCCGCTGTGGCTAAGGCGCCGGCATTACAATGGGTTAAGACACGCGCACCATCGGGTAGTAGTGTCGCCCCAAAACGGCCCATGGTTTGGTTGGTCACGATATCTTCACGGGTTATCTGATGCGCCTCAGTTAATAAGATTGTGGCAAGTTGGCCGGGGCTTGATTTAGCGGCGGCAGTCATGGTTTGGTGCATTCTTTTTAGCGCCCAGAAAAGGTTAACAGCTGTCGGGCGGCTTTGCGACAAAACGGTAAAAGCCTTTTCCATGCCGGCTAAGAAACTCTCGGTGTTAGCTTCCTTGAGGTTCAGTGCGGCTAATGCGACACCGTAGGCGGCAGCACAGCCAATTGCAGGGGCACCGCGAACGACCATGGAACGGATTCCTTCTGCAACACCTTCTGCTGAATGGTAGGCAAGGTATTGGAAATCAGTGGGTAATATGCGTTGGTCAATCATTTCCAGATGATCGTTGTGCCAGCGTAAGGTTTCAATGGTGTTTTTTTTCATAACAGGTGCTGAATGGGTGGTTGGATAAAAAGTGATCGTGTGGGTTCAGTCATGTGTCCGGCATTTTAGTGCATAAAGCAGTGAGGGCAATAAAAAAACTAGGTTGATTTAAGAACGCGTCCGGCAACGGCACTTAGTTTTTCTATCATCGCTTCATTTCGTGCCTCGGGAGGGGTGAGGATTGCATTTTGGAGGCTCTTTTTGCAATGACAGTTTGAGGCTGATGGGTCAGCATGGATGGTCGGGGCAACGTTTTTAATCATAGACCGGCCATTATCGGCATTAGCGTGTAAAACGTTGAGTATGGCTTCAACCGAAACATTGTCATGTTCTGGATGCCAACAATCAAAGTCTGTGACCATGGCAACAGTGGCATAACAGATTTCAGCTTCTCGCGCTAATTTAGCTTCAGGCATATTGGTCATCCCAATCACATCACAATTCCAACTACGATACAGGTTGGATTCGGCTAAGGTTGAAAATTGAGGGCCCTCCATGACTAAATAGGTACCCCCCCGGACGACTTCAATGCCGCAATTTCGAGTGGCTTTTTCAATGTGATCACCCAGACGACCACACACCGGGTGTGCCATAGACACATGGGCGACTAAACCGGGGCCAAAAAAACTCTTTTCTCGGGCAAAAGTACGATCAATAAATTGATCCACGATAACAAACATACCCGGTGTTAGTTTTTCCTGAAGAGAGCCAACGGCGCTAACAGAAATAATATCAGTGACCCCTGCTTTTTTGAGGATGTCGATGTTAGCACGGAAATTAATTTGGGAAGGTGGGGTTTGATGGCCACGTCCGTGGCGCGGTAAGAATACAATTTTTTGGTTATTGAGTTCACCACACAACAGTGCGTCAGAAGGTTCCCCAAAAGCGGACGGAAATTTTTGCCATGAGGTGTTTTGTAAACCGTCAATGTCATAAAGACCGCTACCACCAATAATACCCAGCACGGGTTTGTTGTTCATCGTTAAATTCCTTTAATCGGTTGTTTAGAGCGACTACTATAATAACCAATCATTGTGAAGAAGGGTTTTTTTTTGGGGATTATTGCCGGCATGACTACCGTGTTAAAAAAGTTTTATTACCTGGAATAAAAACCTTAATTGTAACGAATTGATAGCCGCGTTATGATAACTTTTAGTGCGTCGATCGTTCGGTCAATCGTCACAAACGAATAAATCAAATGGATGAGAGGTACGTGGCTACCTAAGTCTATAACCGTATAAGAGTATCAGTAAAATGACAGAGATAAAGATTGATAGTAAGAAAGCAAATAATCCATTATTTGTATTTTCATGTTTAATGCGTGGGTTTTCTGATTTGCGCCGGCCGGCGTATCGTAAATATTTGATTGCGCCCTTGTTAATTAATATGGCTTTATATTTAGGGGTGTTTGTTTCGGGGTGGTATTATTTTTCGGGTTTCTTAACGGCAATAGTTCCGGATTGGCTCAGTTGGCTGAATTGGTTGATTTGGCCTATTTTTGTCATAGGTTTTTTAATGGTTGGGGTTTTTACGTTCACCATTTTGGCTAATATTTTAGCCGCTCCTTTCTACAGTCGCCTGGCTATTGAAGCTAAGCAATTATCTGGGACCCAAGGAATAATTGAGGCGTCGGATCATACGGTTTGGATGAGTATGCGGTCGGAATTAAAGCGACTCAGTTATTTGGGTAAATTTGCCATTCCACTACTGCTGCTTTTTGTTATTCCTGGGCTTAATTTATTGGCACCGATTTGTTGGGTTTTATTTGCCGCATGGGCCCTATGTTTAGAATATATGGCTTATTCTTTTGAGACCGAAGGGCTGTTATTTGTAGATCAACGTGATCAAGTTAAACGCGCTCGTTGGGGGGGGTTAATGTTTGGTGGTCTGGTAATGATTGGAATGAGTATTCCTATCGTTAATTTTGTGGTTCCTGCAGCGGCTATTATTGGTGCAACTATTTACCGCGCAGATATTAAAGTGACATAGATATTATAACTACGTTTATTTTCATTAGAAGGTGAAGTCATGATTAAGCAGGTATTATCGGGATATCGGTCTGGGTTGATGGTTGTCATAGCATTGTTTTCACTGTTTCTTTTCGGTTGCGAAAGTAAGCAGGAGCCCAATACGTTGTTAACAGGAAAGAGCTTGGCTAAGCAAAACTTTGATGGGGCTTATACGTTGAAGGGGTTAGTCAGTAACGATAAGCAGACGATCAAAAATGGACGGGTAGAGGCGGCCAACCTCAGTGGTCAAATCCTGGCGACGAGTTTATTGGTTGATAATGCACGCTACCGTATTGAATTACCGGCAGGCACCGCTTATCCGGTTATTTTAACCGCTTTTTCTAGCAGTGATTCTGAGCAGTTAAGAGTGGTTGTAACTGACCCTACACTGGTTAATTTTGATATCACCAGTTTAACAACCTCGATTGCGGATCAAGCCAAGGAAATGGGCGGTTATACGAAAAATAATTTACAGCGGGCGGCTATTGGTGGCGTTGCTGTTCCGGAAAGAGATACGTCTCAGGCTGGTTTTAGAGGCGATCCAACGAAGCAATTTGGGGGGTGGCACTAAGTTTATCGCGCAGTAATAGCATGTTAATGCGTTAGCGTTACCGTAATGTGATCGTCTTGAGCACGGACTAAGTGGCAGTTTATTATTTTATTTTCTATGGTGGTAAAAGGCTCTATTTCGGTGGTAACGCGTAGATAATTAGGGGTGTACCCTGAAACCTGTACCGTGCCTTGTTCGGTTAGTTGATGTTGGCTTTCCCAGAGTACAGGGAAGGTTTGACCGAGGTGCTGTTGATAGTTTTTTTGTTTCATTTCTTTTGCAAGTTGATGCAATGCTTGGCTGCGTTCTTTTTTTATCGATGTGGGCACGGCATGAGGTAATTTTGCCGCATGGGTCCCATTACGCGGGGAGTAGCTAAAAATATGGATGTGGGCAAAATCCATGGATTTAATAAATTGGTAGCTTTGTTGCCATTCCTGTTCGGTTTCTCCAGGGAAGCCGACAATAATATCGGTGCTGATGTTGAAGTGTTCTATTTGCTCGCGTGCGCGGGTGATTATTTGAGCAAACTCTTCTGTTTTGCAACGGCGAGCCATGCGTTGAAGTACAGTGTTACAACCACTTTGTAACGGTAAGTGCAGGTGCGGCATTAATCGGGTGTTTTTAAATAAGGTAAAAAAATCTGCGGGTAAATCCCACGGTTCCAATGAACCTAAGCGCACCCGAGGGATGCGGGTCTGTTCTAGTATTTGAGTAATAAGCGCGGTCAAATGGCTGTTAATATCTGAGCCATATCCCCCTAAGTGAACACCCGTGAGAATAACTTCTTGAATACCCTCATCGTGCAAGTTGTTAATTTCTTCAACAATGGCCGCAACTGGGCGGCTGCTTTCTTGGCCCCGAGCTACGGTCACAATGCAGAAGGTACATTTATAGCGACAGCCGTCCTGAACCTTAATGAAAGCGCGTTGACGGCCGCGTTTAAATAATGAAAATTCACTCGGTTCCGTTGCCATGGCAGGCATGTCAATGCTGTTAACCGTTGAGAGCGATAGGGGAACGAGATTATCTTTATCTTTGTTGCTAATAACAAGGTCTACACCCAACATCTCAGCGGCTTCATCAGGGTTTAAAGTCACATAGCAGCCACTAACAATTAGTTTGGCTTCTGGGTTGTTGCGATGAATGCGCCGAATAAGTTGTCTTGATTTTCTTACGGCTCCTTGCGTCACGGCGCAAGAATTAATAACGATTAGGTTGGCATGGTCTTGTTCGAGGGTAATGGAATGACCTGCTTTTTGAAATTCCTGAGCCCACGTCTCGAGCTCAGCTTCGTTAAGGCGGCAGCCAAGTGTTTTTAGGTGAACCTGCATGAGGGTGTATGAGTGTCTTTGATTGGTCTAAAAAATTGAAGGGTTATTATAAGATTATTTATCAGCAGACAAAAGTTATTTAAGGTAATTAGGTCTTTGATGAACGGTTTAGTGCCATGAGTGTTCTGGAGTCTAGTCGATTAACCAAAAAACCAATAGCTCACGGCGATCGCAGCGGTAATCCCGCCTATATCGGCTATCAGCCCGCAACTTGCTGCATGGCGAATGTTTTTTATGCCCACAGCACCAAAGTAGACAGCTAGGACATAAAAAGTAGTTTCGGTACTGCCTTGAACGATTGCCGCCATGCGCCCTGAGAAAGAGTCAGCGCCATGGGTCTGCATGGTTTCTACCATCATGGCACGTGCACCACTGCCGCTAAAAGGTTTCATTAGTGCGGTGGGGAGTGCATCGATAAAACGGTCGTCAACATTGAAATAGCGTACCGTAGAACGGACGAGCTCTTGGCCTATATCTAAGGCGCCACTGGCTCTAAAAACACCGATGGCAACTAACATGGCAACGAGATAAGGGATGATGGTCTTCGCCGTCTCAAAGCCTTCTTTAGCGCCGTCAATAAAGGCCTCATAAGCATTTACTTTATAGTAAATAGCACCGAGCATGAAGGTGATCACCAGAGAAAATAAAATAGTATTGCTCAGTAATGCTGATTGTTGTTGCATACTGGCCTGGTCTAATTGAGAGAAGTAAATTAATAAGCTGCTCAATAACAAGGTAAACCCACCTAAGTAACTTAAAATGATTTTATCCAAAAGGTTTATTTTTTGAATAAAGGCAACGGCTAACAGGCCTACGATGCTTGAAATGTAGGTGGCCAGTAAAATAGGTATAAACACATCACTGGGATGTAAAGCACCCAGTTGAGCACGGTACGCAAAGATGGTAACCGGGAATAAGGTGACCGAAGAGGTATTGATGACCAAGAAGAGTATCTGTGCATTACTCGCTGTTTCAGGATCTGGATTGAGTGTTTGCAATTCTTTCATTGCCTTTATGCCTAAAGGTGTAGCGGCATTATCAAGACCTAAGGCATTAGCTGACATATTCATGACAATAGCACCTAATGCGGGGTGGTCTTTGGGGATTTCCGGCATCAGGCGTTGAAATAAAGGATAGAGCCCGCGCGTGAGTAGCGTAATAAAACCGCTACGCTCACCTATTCGCATGATCCCAAGCCATAGGCAAAGAATGCCGGTTAAGCCTAAGGAAATCTCAAACGCTGTCTTAGCCATGGTAAACATGGCGGTTATCAGTTCGTTAAAAATATTCTGGTCACCCAGAAAGACCAGCTTTATTGCGGCCGTTAGAAAAGCAACAATAAAGAAAAATAGCCAAATAAAATTGAGCAACCTGAAGCCTTAATTGATGAACGAGAAGGTAAGTATATACCCTAACATTATTTATTCAGTCAATAGCTTTGGCTAACGATGCGGCATAACCGATATAATTGTGAGGGGTTAATGTGAGCAAGGATTCTTTGGCATGCTCTGGGATATCAAGTTTTATAATAAATTGCTGGATTTCTTGCTGCCCTATTTTGTGTCCTCGAGTGAGTTCTTTGAGTTTTTCATAGGGCTTTTCAATTTGATAGCGACGCATCACCGTTTGAATGGGTTCAGCCAGTACTTCCCAGTTATTATTAAGGTCGTTGTTGATGGTGTCGGAATTAATTTGTAATTTGGAAATGCCTTTTAAGGTCGCTTGAATAGCAATCACGGTGTGTGCAAAACCAACGCCGATATTTCTGAGTACGGTGGAGTCTGTGAGATCACGTTGCCACCTTGAAACAGGGAGTTTTTCTGATAAATGAGAAAAAATAGCATTAGCCAGTCCTAAGTTGCCTTCCGAGTTTTCAAAATCAATCGGGTTAACTTTATGCGGCATTGTTGAGGACCCTACTTCGCCAGCAATAGTTTTTTGTGTGAAATACCCCAGTGAAATATAACTCCAGATGTCGCGATCGAAATCAAGCAAGATAGTATTGAAACGAGAGACCGTATGAAAAAACTCAGCAATGTAGTCGTGTGGTTCAATTTGAATGGTGTAAGGGTTCCAGGAAAGTCCGAGAGAGGTTACAAAGTTTTCTGAAAAATTAGGCCAGTTAACTTCAGGATAAGCGACTTTATGGGCGTTATAATTACCTACGGCCCCATTGATTTTACCTAAAAGACTTATTTGGATTAGCTGCTCGCGTTGTCGTTGTAATCGTGCCACGACATTGGCAAATTCTTTACCGGTAGTGGTGGGGGTTGCAGATTGGCCATGCGTTCTTGATAGCATCGGTTGTGTTGCTGTGCTGGTGGCAAGATCTTTAATGGCGTTGATACAGCTATCGATGTGGTTCAATAATACATCACGGCCGTCCTTGAGCATTAAAGCATAAGAGAGGTTGTTAATATCTTCTGATGTACAGGCGAAATGGATGAACTCATTAATTTTTTGTAATTCGTTATTTTCTTGAATACATTCTTTTAGAAAATATTCAACAGCTTTCACATCGTGGTTGGTTGTTCGCTCTATCGTTTTGATACGTTCAGCATCAGTTTCTGAAAATTGGTTAACGATGCAATCAAGAACGTCGAGGGCCTTCGCGCTTAGCGTAGGGACTTCAGTGATTTCGGGTTGTGCAGCGAGGGCTTTTAGCCAGTTAACTTCAACTTGAACGCGATAGCGAATTAGCCCGTATTCACTAAAGATAGGGCGTAATTCATTAACTTTGTCTGCGTAGCGACCGTCAATGGGTGAAATAGCAAAAAGAGAGGATTGGCTCATTTAATTTCCTGTTATATTTTATATCGTATTTTAGGGTAAATCGTTTAAGGGTTATCTGTTTTCAGCAAAGTCAATGATTCCGCCGCCCAAGCAAATGTCTTGATCATAGAAGACAACGGATTGACCCGGTGTGATAGCGCGTTGAGGTTCTTCAAAGGTGACGCGATACCGATCCGTAGATAGCGGTTCAATTTGACAGGCCTGGTCCGCTTGGCGATAGCGTATTTTAGCCGTGCAGGATTGAATGCTCGTGGGTGGGTTTTCGCTAACCCAATCAAATTGACTGGCGGTCAGAGAATTATGAAACAGTAACGGGTGATTATGCCCCTGACCAACAATGAGCGTGTTGTTGCTCAAGTTTTTGTTGAGGACATACCAAGGTTCTTCAGATGCACCCTTGACGCCCCCTATACCCAGACCTTGTCTTTGACCTATTGTATAATACATTAGACCTTGATGGGCGCTGACCAGTTGGCCTTCAGGGGTGCGCATTTCCCCGGGCTGCGTGGGTAGATAGCGCTTTAAGAATTGAGTGAACTTGCGTTCGCCAATAAAACAAATTCCGGTGCTGTCTTTTTTTTGATGATTATCAAAACCAGAGCGACTAGCTAAATCGCGTAGTTCAGGTTTATGAATATCGCCAATAGGGAAGAGTATTTTGGCTAATTGCGATTGTTTGAGTGTATACAAGAAATAACTCTGTTCTTTGTTGGGGTCACGTCCTTTACGTAAAAAATAGCGACCCTCTTCTTGGGTGACGCGTGCATAGTGTCCGGTCGCTATATAGTCAGCGCCCAGATTAAAAGAATAATCGAGGAAAGCCTTAAATTTAATATGTTTATTACAAAGAATATCGGGATTAGGGGTTCTTCCTGATTTATATTCTTCAAGGAATATTTCAAAAACCTGGTCCCAATATTCACTGGCAAAGTTAACGGTTTTAAGGGGAATGTTTAGGGTGTCACAAACTTGTTGAGCATCTTTGATGTCAGCTAAGGCAGTACATTCATCGGTACCGTCATCTTCTTCCCAGTTTTTCATAAATAAGCCAGTCACTTGATGGCCTTGTTCAACCAGTTTAAGGGCGGTTACGGAGGAGTCAACGCCACCGGACATGCCTACGACAATATGTTTAGTCATGCGTTTATTAATGAATTAAGCAAAGTTAAAGGGATGCGTTGTCCGGCTAAGTAGTGGTCGATAGATTCAAGGACTAAAGGGCTGCGTAATTGTTTTGGATGAAGATTTAAATCATCGTAGTCTAGCCAGTGGGTGGCAACAATGCCGTCGTCTAAAGAAAGTGATGGATTGGGTTCAGAAACGGTTCCGGTAAAGCAGACCCGTAAAAAGGTCGGAAACTGAGCCTGTTTGCGCCATAATTGGATGGCAATAAGTGCAGAGGGTACAAACTGACAGGTGGTTTCTTCAAGCACTTCACGTTTGATAGCCGTAATAAGATCTTCGCCGTCTTCTAGGTGTCCTGCAGGTTGATTGAAAACCAATTGTCCAGAGCATTGCTCTTCTACCATTAGAAACTGGTGGTTTTTTTCGATGACTGCAGCAACAGTAACATGCGGTTTCCAAATTAGATTAGGTTCGGTCATTAAATAAAAAAGATTAGGTAGCAATAGCTATAAAACAAATTTGAGATATAATTTAATTTTAACATTTCACGACTTTCTTTTACGATAATCGTTGAATTATTTTTTGGTGTTTATGTCTGATATTGACCCTAATGACAATAAGAGTGGCGATTTAGCTGTTCAAGATGTCGCTCCTAAATTAAAGAAGCCGCCCTTATACAAAGTTGTTTTATTGAATGATGACTTTACGCCTATGGACTTTGTAGTCGATATTTTGGTACATTTCTTCTCAATGTCCGAAGAAAAGGCAACACGTGTGATGCTGCATGTTCATACTCGAGGTGTTGGCGTTTGTGGCATTTTTTCTAAAGATGTTGCTGAAACAAAAGTAGAATTGGTGAATCAGCATGCTCGTGAGCATCAGCATCCCCTTAAATGTTCAATGGAAAAAGTTTAATTTAAATTATGTTAAGTAAAGAACTAGAAATCACTCTGAATCATGCGTTTAAACAAGCGCATGCTAAATATCATGAATTCATAACAGTCGAGCACCTACTGTTAGCGCTCATTGATAATGAATCGGCCACCGAGGTGCTTGCCGTCTGTGACTGTGATGTTAGCGCGCTTAAAGCGGATATTGAACAATTTATTAATGACACTATTTCTCTTTTAGAGAAAGATTCTGGGCGTGAAACACAGCCAACACTGGGCTTTCAACGCGTATTGCAGCGTGCGGTTTTCCATGTCCAGTCCTCAAATAAAAAAGAAGTTAACGGCGCCAACTTATTGGTTGCTTTATTTAGTGAACAAGATTCACACGCGGTCTATTTGTTAAGTAAATATGATGTAACGCGTTTAGATATTGTTAATTATCTGTCTCATGGCGCGAGTGATAAGAAGAGCGAAGATACAGATTCTGTAGACCCAAAAAACAATCATGAAGATGAAGCGACTGGATCTTTGCAGAAATATGCAACTAATTTAAATGTGTTGGCTCTCGAGGGGAAAATTGATCCTTTAATTGGTCGTTATGAAGAAGTTGCAAGGACCTTACAAATACTTTGCCGTCGTCGGAAAAACAATCCTTTGTTAGTGGGTGATGCTGGCGTGGGTAAAACAGCGATTGCAGAAGGGTTAGCTAAGAAAATTGTTGAAGAGGATGTTCCTGATTTTTTATTAGATAGTGTTATTTACTCATTAGATATGGGTTCTTTAGTGGCAGGAACAAAATATCGCGGTGACTTTGAAAAGCGTTTGAAAGCACTGCTAGCCGACTTAAAGAAAGAACCGCATGCTATTCTCTTTATTGATGAGATTCATACCATTATTGGTGCGGGATCTGCTTCTGGCGGCATGATGGATGCTTCTAATTTAATTAAACCTGTTTTAGCCTCCGGGCAACTACGGTGTATTGGATCTACGACTTATCAAGAATACAGAGGCGTTTTTGAAAAAGATCATGCTTTAGCGCGGCGTTTTCAGAAAGTTGATGTGATTGAATCAAGTGTAGAAGAAACGATTGAAATTTTGAAAGGTTTAAAGTCTCGATTTGAAGAGTTTCATGAGATTAAATATAGCTTGAAAAGTCTAGAGCAGGCAGCGCTCTTATCGGACCGGTTTATCACTGATCGATGCTTACCGGATAAAGCTATTGACGTGATTGATGAAGCAGGGGCGCAGCAGCGTTTATTACCTTCATCAGAACGATTAACCTCTATTAGTTCCAGTGAAGTTGAAGCCATTATTGCTAAGATCGCACGTATTCCTGAGAAAAATGTATCGTCTAGTGATAAAGGTGTTTTAGAGGATTTAGAGAAAAACCTTAAGTTACTTGTTTATGGTCAGGATGAAGCGGTTTCTGCGCTCTCGTCGGCGATTAAGTTGTCGCGTGCTGGTCTTCGTGATTCCATTAAAACAATTGGGTCTTTTTTGTTTTCTGGTCCTACCGGTGTTGGAAAAACAGAGGTTACAAAACAGTTATCTAAGGTTCTCGGCGTTGATCTTATTCGCTTTGATATGTCGGAGTATATGGAAAGTCATACCGTATCAAGATTAATTGGCGCACCGCCGGGGTATGTTGGTTTCGATCAAGGTGGCTTGCTGACTGAGCAGGTTAATAAGCACCCTTATGCGGTTTTATTATTGGATGAGATTGAAAAAGCTCATCCTGATGTTTTTAATTTACTGTTGCAGGTGATGGATCACGGTACTTTGACGGATAATAATGGCAGAAAAGTTGATTTTCGTAATATTATTTTAGTTATGACGACTAATGCCGGTGCTGAGGAGGGTGCGCGAGCATCAATTGGTTTTACCCAACAAGAGCATGCCGGGGATAGTCGAAAGGTTGTTGACAAAACATTCAGTCCTGAATTTCGTAATCGCTTAGATGCTGTGATTCAGTTTAAGCCCTTGAGTAAGTCAATTATTAGGCATGTTGTTGATAAGTTTATTTTTGAGTTGGAAAGTTTATTGACAGAAAAAAACGTAACATTGCTGTTGGATGAAGAGGCCCGGAAATGGTTAGCCAATAACGGCTGCGACACTAAAATGGGCGCGCGACCGATGGCGCGACTTATTCAAGAAAGAATTAAGTCGCCGTTGGCTAATGAGTTATTGTTTGGCAAGTTAGCACAAGGTGGTCATGTGCAAATCTCAGTTCGAGAGGGCGATCTTTCGTTAGACGTTAAGGGCAAAGACTTAGTGACACTTGACTCACTGGCCGTGGAAAAATAACCCGGTCTAACGGCCTCTAAAAGTAATTCGACCTTTGGTGAGATCATAAGGGGTCATTTCAACTTTGACTTGGTCTCCGGTTAAGATGCGGATGTAATGTTTACGCATTTTCCCTGATATGTGAGCAGTAATAACGTGACCGTTTTCCAGTTCCACGCGAAACATGGTGTTAGGTAGAGTGTCAATTACCTTTCCTTCCATTTCAATTTGATCTTCTTTTGGCATTTGTGTTGCGCACCGTAGTTAATTTAATTGTCAATTATAACATTGTACTTGTCTGATAGACAGTCCTTAAAAAAGCAAGTGCCTTTCTTAAAACAGAGGGTATAGTTGCTATCGACTAATTGCTTCACCCTTTTTGTACAAATGCCATTGGCCATTGATAAAGGCCTCTATCGGGCGGTAATTGGCTTTATAGGCCATGTTCTTACAAGGCTCTATCCAATATCCGAGGTAGACCCAAGTTAGCTGTTGGAGTGACGCATAGTGGATCATCTTCAGGATAGCAAAATGTCCTAAGCTGAAATGTTGGAAATCAGGGTCGTAGAAGGTGTAAACGGCTGAAAGCGCGCTGTCGATTTGATCGATAACGGCAATGCCGACAAGTGTTCTTTTTATCCGTATTTCCATAAATAAGGTGTTACACCAGGGTCCGGTTAAGAAGTTCAAGTAGTCATCTTTTGAGAGTTGACTCATTTCGCCGTCGGGATGGCGATTGTTTTGATAACGGACGTAAATTTTAAAATGCTGTTCGTTAAAAGCGGCAGGAATCAATCGTGTTGTGGTTTGCGTATTTTTGTTGATAATTCGTTTTTGGCTTTTTGATGGCTTGAATGAATTAACCGGTACCCTTAATGAAATACAGTCTTGGCAACTGTTGCAATGCGGCCGGTATAACTGTTTGCCACTACGTCTAAAGCCCAGGGTGATTAAGTGTGTGTACAGATTGTTAATGGGAGGTAATTCAGGATGTACGTAGAGTAGACGGGCTTGTTTTTCATTTTGATAGTTGCAAGGGTGCTCAGCACTATCAATGACGGGGATATTAGTCATGTGGTATTTTTCTCCAAGCCTCTACGGCAGTAAAGCGAGTGCTGTATTGATTTACTAAGGTAATGAATCTATCACGAGGAATTTCTTTGGCCCCCCAGTTTATTAGGTGCTCTGATTTAACTTGGCAGTCGATGAGTTGGTAGTTCCATTCGCGAAGTTTCCCAATTAAAAAATAGAAAGCCAATTTTGAGGCATTACTTTCAGTGTGGAACATGGATTCTCCAAAAAAAACTTGTCCTATACCGAGACCGTAAAGACCACCTACCAAAGTATTATTAAGATAGACTTCAATAGAATGTGCAACGCCAATAGTATGCAGAGTTTGATAAGCGTTAATCATTTCCGGTGATATCCACGTTTCGGCTTGAGTTTTTCGGGGCCTTGCGCAGGCTTTTATGACAGCATTAAAGGATTGATCAATACGGACGGTGAAATTATTTTTTCTGGCTAAGCGCTGCAAACTCTTTGAGGGCTTAAATTGGTTGGGTAAAAGGCATAGTCTGGGGTCGGGTGACCACCATAATATCGGGTCGCCTGGGTTAAACCATGGAAAAATACCGTGTTTGTAGGCGTTAATCAGTCTTTCAGGACTTAGACAGCCTCCAACAGCAACTAAGCCATCGGGATCTTTTAAAGCGTGTTTAACCTTTGGAAAGGGTTGCTCTGGAAGGCGGGGATCAAGGTAAGTGAGCATAAAGGCACCTGCTCACTTAATTAAAATTGTAGAGAACGTTAGTGTCCGTCAAGTTCGTCCAAGTATTTTTCTGCGTCGAGCGCAGCCATGCAGCCAGAACCTGCAGAGGTGACGGCTTGTTTGTAAATAGAGTCCATGACATCACCGGCGGCAAAAACACCCGGGATGCTCGTTGCTGTTGCATTGCCTGAAATCCCACTGTGGACAGTAATATAGCCATTTTCCATGGCCAGTTGATTCTTGAACATTTCAGTATTCGGATTATGACCAATAGCAATAAAAACACCGTGAACATCAATATTTTTAGTTTCTGCGGTTTGGCTATTTTTTATTCGGATTCCGGTTACCCCCATGTCGTCGCCTAAGACTTCATCTAAATTATGATTCCATTCAATGACAACGTTACCGTTTTTTGCCCGTTCTAATAATTTATCCGCTAAAATTTTCTCTGAACGAAATTTATCTCGTCGATGCACCACAGTCACTTTTGAGGCGATATTAGAAAGGTATAGCGCTTCTTCAACGGCTGTATTGCCACCACCAATTACAGCCACAGGTTTGTTTTTGTAGAAAAAGCCATCGCAGGTTGCGCAAGCAGATACGCCACGGCCTTGAAAAGCCTCTTCAGAATCAAGGCCTAGATACTTAGCAGAGGCGCCCGTGCTAATGATCAAGGCATCACAAGTATAGACGCCAGAATCGCCCGTTAAAGTGAATGGTTTGTTGTTAAGGTCTACGGTGTGGATGTGATCAAGTAATAGTTCGGTATCGAAGCGCTCAGCATGTTGGCGCATACGATCCATTAATTCAGGGCCTTGAACACCGTTATTGTCACCAGGCCAATTATCAACGTCCGTGGTGGTGGTTAATTGCCCGCCTTGTTGCATGCCAGTGATCAGTACTGGATTAAGGTTGGCGCGTGCGGCATAAATAGCCGCGGTGTAACCAGCAGGGCCAGAACCTAAGATAAGTAGGCGAGAATGTTTGGTTGTGCTCATTTAGATTTTCTCCACAAAGATCAATGTTAAGCAATTTTTTTGCATATTATGACGATGACAGTCCATTAGGTAAAGTTAGAGATTGAATTTTTAAAAATTAGCCCCAAAAAGTTTTTTTTTGACGTGTAATTAAGTTAATGTCCTATGAAATGAAAGCATCCTATGATACTGTTATATATAACTAAAAAATGGATATTAAATCAGAAATAGCATGGCTGCGATAATTAAAGAAAACACCTCGACGGGTTTTCGTGAAATGGGCGTTATAGTCTTTGTTACATGGGCGGCTTTTGTTTTTATTGCCTTAGTAACGTTTAGTTATGAAGACTCTGGGTGGACACACAGTGGCAGTGGTGGGACGATCAATAATGCCTGTGGTGTTATTGGTGCCTGGGTTGCCGATTTTTTATTTAGTTTGTTAGGGCTCAGTGCATTCTTTTTCCCGGTGATGATTGCTTGGCATGGGTACCAATTATTCATGGGCCGCTCGATGCGCCAAACGCATTGGGGGGTCGGGTCACATTGGGGCGGTTTTGTCTTATCAAGCTTGGCAATTTCGACCTTAGCGTATTTGTATATTCTGCGTTTAGGCTTCCCAATGCCAAACGGAGCAGGGGGTATTATCGGCGAGGAGTTAGGGGACTTGTTGGTCGTGATTTTAGGTCACTCAGGAGTCACTTTAGTGCTGTTAACCATTTTGCTCGGTGGGATCACTTTGTTAACCAATTTGTCATGGCTAGCTGTTATCGATGGTGTTGGTAAATATGCATTAGTAATGATGCGCTTTTTAGGGCAAAAAATTAATTTAGGCGTTGTTCGGTGTTGTGTGTACGTTAAATCTTATTTTCAACGTACCACAAAAGCCGGAGACGATATTTCAGAAGTTCGTTTGTCACGAACCAAAAAGCCGAGTCTACCGAGAAACTCGATAGCTAAGAAAATACGTGTTGAGCCGACCGTAGGGGCTTTTGAATCCACGCGTAATATTGAGCCAGTAATGACCTTGATTGAACCTTCATTGGTAGACGTCATTGATCCCCCAATGACGTTTAGCTCATTCCCTGCTAAAAAGCATGTGAGTCGTCGGCAGGTTAAAAAAACACCGGTGGCGAATAAGGGTTTACCTGAATTATCCCTATTGGACCAGTATTTTAATACCACAAAAGGGTATTCTGAGAGTGCCTTGCAAGATATGTCTCGATTGGTTGAGAATATTTTAATTGATTTCAATGTCGACGTGAATGTGGTTGCCGTCAATCCCGGGCCTGTTGTAACGCGCTTTGAATTACAACTGGCTGCAGGGATTAAAGTGAGTCGTATTAGTGGGTTGGCTAAAGATCTTGCAAGAGCTTTGTCGGTCACCAGTGTTCGGATTGTGGAGATAATTCCCGGTAAAACCGTTGTTGGTCTTGAAATCCCCAATAAAGAGCGAGAAATGGTTTCGTTACGGGAGATTTTTTCTTCATCGGTTTATCAAGAATCTAATTCAGCGTTAACGCTAGCGTTAGGTAAGGATATCTCAGGTAGTCCAGTCATTGCGGATTTAGCTAAAATGCCTCATTTATTGGTAGCGGGAACAACGGGGTCAGGGAAATCAGTTGCCATTAATACGATGATTTTGAGTTTGTTGTATAAATCTACGCCTGCAGATGTGCGAATGATTATGATCGACCCAAAAATGCTTGAGTTGTCTGTTTATGAAGGCATTCCTCACTTATTAACGCCTGTGGTGACCGATATGAATGATGCGGCTAATGCGCTTCGTTGGTCGGTTGCTGAAATGGAACGGCGGTATCGATTAATGTCTTTATTGGGTGTTCGAAATATTGACGGTTTTAATAAATTGGTCAGAGCAGCTGCGGCCCGTGGGGAGCCGATTAAAGATCCTTTGTTTAAACCTGAAATGGGCTTAGTAGACGATCAAGAACATCCTGTTTTAGAGCCCTTGCCTAATATAGTTATAGTCATTGACGAATTAGCCGATATGATGATGATTGTGGGTAAAAAGGTAGAACAGCTCATCGCTCGGTTAGCTCAAAAAGCGCGTGCTTCTGGGTTACATTTAATATTAGCTACCCAGCGGCCTTCTGTGGATGTATTGACCGGGTTGATCAAAGCGAACGTGCCTTCTCGTATTTCTTTTCAGGTTTCATCTAAGATTGACTCTAGAACGATTCTTGATCAAGGCGGCGCAGAATCCTTGTTAGGAAATGGGGATATGTTATTTATGCCTTCGGGTACGAGTTTACCGATCCGGGCCCACGGTGCATTTGTTAACGATCATGAAGTTCATCAAATTGTTTCTTTTCTGAAGGGAACAGGTCCGACGGACTACCTGGATTTAGTCGTTAATGATGCGACTGATCAGCTTAGCGGTGGTTTTAGCAATGTTGAGAGCGAGGCCGATCCTATTTATGATCAAGCGGTGAGTTTTGTCACTGAAACCCGGAAAGCCTCTATCTCTGGTGTGCAAAGGCGTTTTAAGGTGGGGTATAACCGTGCGGCGCGTTTAATTGAAGATATGGAAGCGGCAGGTGTGGTGACATCACCTGAATCTAACGGGAGTCGTCAGGTTATTGCGCAGGCCCCGCCGAGTCTTTAATAGGACGATCACGGTTGCTCTGCTGGTGTTTCAGTGCCCAGCGAACGTGTTCTTGGACCAGTTCCGAAACATTATCGCAGTGCTTCAATAATGTTTGTGTCACTAAGTGACTGGGTTTTGCATTACCTAAGGCGACTGCAATATTACGTAACCAACGATGATGACCAATGCGGCGAATGGCAGAGCCTTCTGTTTTTTTAAGAAAGGTTTTTTCATCCCAAGAAAATAAATTAACTAATTGGCTCGAATTTAAATTATGTCGGGGATTAAAATCAGGGTTTTCAGTGGTTTTAGCAAAACGATTCCAAGGGCATATGAGTTGACAATCATCGCAACCATAGATTCTATTGCCAATTAAAGGGCGTAATGGCTCAGGAATAGAGCCGTCGAGTTCAATGGTTAAATAAGATATACATCGTCTGGCATCAAGTTGATAAGGTGCAATAATTGCTTGTGTAGGGCAGATATCAATGCAAGCCGTACAGTCGCCGCAGTGAGAGCTGGTTGCAGAATCAATGGGCAGTTCAAGGTCAGTATAGATCTCGCCTAAAAAGAACCACGAGCCAGCCTGTTTATTGATGAGATTAGTATGCTTGCCAATCCAGCCTAAGCCAGCTTTTTCAGCAATGGCTTTTTCAAGTACCGGTGCGCTATCAACAAAGGCTCGGTACCCAAAAGGACCAATTTCTTCTTCAATGCGAGAGCATAGTTTTTGTAATCGATTTCTAATGACTTTGTGGTAATCTCGACCCAAGGCATAACGTGAAATAAAGCCGTTTTCAGGGTTTTCTAAGGCGGTATGTATGCGCTTTTGATTTTCCGGTAAGTAGTCCATGCGGACAGAGATAATTCTTTTAGTCCCTGGAATTAGTAATTCTGGATAACTTCTTTTCTTGCCATGTTTGACCATGTAATGCAATTGACCGTGATAGTCTTTTTTTATCCAGTTATCGAGGTGTTGTTCTGCTTCTGATAGCGATGTATCGGAAATTCCAACTTGTTGGAAACCTAGTTCCACGCCCCATTTTTTAATGTTCTGAGTGAGGCTATGTCGGTTTATTGTCGCCATGATTCATTGGGTGGAATGTATCTAAAATTGTAAGTATACCGCTTTGATTGCTGTGGGGCAGTTTATACCCTATGATGAATAAAATAGTTTGGATGGCGGTTAAGGGAGTTGGGGTGGTTACAAGTAATGATCTGAAACAATTGCCTTCGGAATTATACAGTGCTGAGCAAGTGCAAGAATTAGATCGTATTGCTATTGCAGAATATGGTATTGATGGATTTTCTTTAATGTCTAGGGCTGGACTGGCCGTAGTCGATTTGATTGAGTCTTGTTATCCCGATGCTAGTATTATCCATGTTTTTTGTGGTTCGGGTAATAATGGTGGTGATGGTTTTGTTGTGGCGAATGAGGCCCTTAAAAAAGGGTTGAAGCCACTTGTTTTTTTACTGTGTCCAGTAGCAAATGTTACTGGCGATGCACGTTTAGCACTTGATGAATATTTATTGTCAGGTGGCGCCATAGACACACAGAGCGTAGCGGTGACTTTACGCTGTGATGTTATCGTTGATGCCTTATTAGGGACAGGGTTATCGCGCAAAGTTTCTGGGCAATTTGAAGCGGTAATAGAGCATATAAATACCTCTGGCAGACCTGTTGTTGCAATTGATATTCCATCTGGATTAAATTCAAATACTGGCCAGCCAATGCCTTGTGCTGTTGTTGCACAGCAAACAATCACTTTTATTGGTTTAAAAAAAGGAATGGTTACCGGTCAAGCAAGTGCTTTTTGCGGGGATTTGTTTTTTTCCTCGCTGGCTATACCCGGGGGAGTATTTGGCGGTTGTCAGGGGCAAGCGTTATTAACGTCTCATGTTTCTTTACCCCCTCGTAACCGTTACGCGCATAAAGGAGATTTTGGTCATGTGGTCTTGATTGGAGGGGATTATGGCTATCATGGCGCTATACAATTAGCCGCTGAAGCATCAACTCGAGCTGGAGCAGGGTTGGTATCGGTGGCGACGCGGATAGATCATGCGCGGCACATGGTCCAGAGGTGTCCTGAAATAATGGTCCATGGCGTGGAGCAAAGTCAAGCGCTCTCTACAGTGCTAAATAAAGGGAGCGTGATTGCAATAGGTCCAGGGTTGGGTCAGAAAAGTTGGGGCGAGGCATTGTTTGAGGTTAGCTTGACAGCTCAGCAACCCAAAGTTCTTGATGCAGATGCTTTAAATATTTTAGCTAAACGGGGGGGCTTTAGCGATAATTGGATCTTAACACCGCATCCCGGTGAAGCCGCTAGGTTAATGCACTGTTCGGTTGATGAGATTCAGCGAGATCGATATACTGCTACTAGGAATATTCAGTCAAAATATGGAGGGGTTGTCTTGCTTAAAGGCCCGGGGACGATTATTACCGATGGGAATATCACAAAAGTAACGATGACAGGTAATCCAGGTATGGCTTGCGGTGGAATGGGTGATGTATTAACCGGTATAATAGCTGCTTTGGTAGCGCAAAAAATGTCGTTAATGGATGCTGCTGTTTGTGGTGCCTTTTTACATGGTAAAGCAGGTGATGAGGCGGCTTTACAGGGTGAGCGTGGGTTGGTCGCAAGTGATTTGATGCCTTATATTAGAACAGTCGTAAATGAATCATGACCATTTTATTTAAAACAACGGAAGAAACAGAACAATACGGAGCAACATTATTTAGCGCTCTAGGGGATGCTCGATTAGTTTTCTTAACCGGTGATTTAGGGGCGGGAAAAACCACATTGGTTAGAGGTGTTCTTCGCTCCTTAGGGTATCAGGGGATTGTTAAAAGCCCCACTTATACGTTAGTGGAAGAGTATGTGGTAGGCGGAGTACGTATAGTTCATTTTGATTTATATCGAGTCAAAGATCCTGAAGAGCTGGAATGGATCGGTATAAGAGATTATCTACAGCAAGAGGCTTATTGTTTTATAGAGTGGCCTGAAATGGGTTTTGGCTATTTACCTAAACCCGATTGTCATTTTCAGCTCTGTTCGGGTGAGGCAGGGCATTCACTTGAATTGTTAGAGTAGAAATAGCGTGTTTGAAATGGGGTTTTTATAACAAGAATGAATCGATCTAAGGATGCATAAATTTATTGCGTACATAATATATTTCGTAGGTTTGTTACTTGTACCGGATCTTGCCGGTGCAAAACAACTGCAAATAGCAGATCTACGATTCTGGTCTGCCCCTGATCATACCCGATTAGTTTTTGATACCACGGCGCTACCACGGCATCAAGTCTTTACGTTGCAAAATCCCGATCGATTAGTTGTCGATATAGCGAATGCAAAATTAGGGAAGCATTTTTTACAGCCTGCGGCGGATCATAATTTACTCTATCGAATTCGTAGTGGTGCCCGTAACCAAATCGATTTACGAATCGTGATGGATTTAAAAAAAGGGGTTAAACCGAAAAGTTTCATTTTAAAACCGAGTAATCTTTACGGGCACCGTTTAGTGATTGATTTATTTGACACGGGTAGAGCTAAGAGCGCGCCAGTCATAAAACCAATTGTTAAGCAGGTTATTAAAAGTCGTGTAAAAGAGATGGTGGTTGCTATTGATGCTGGGCATGGCGGTGAAGACCCTGGGGCCCACGGGCCGCATGGCGTTCAGGAAAAAAAAGTAGTCTTGGCTGTTGCTAAAAAATTAGTCGCTAAAATTAATGCACGCCCAGGGATGCGGGCATTTTTAGTTCGTAAAGGTGATTATTATGTGGGGCTTAGAAAACGTCTTAAAATTGCTAGACAAGCGAGAGCTGATTTATTTATATCAATTCATGCTGATGCATTTCATAATGCAAAAGTACGTGGAGCCTCAGTTTACACACTTTCAAGAGGTGGCGCCTCCAGTGAAGCGGCGCGGTGGTTAGCGAATCAGGAAAATGCTTCTGACCTTGTTGGTGGAGTCAGTCTTGATGATAAGGAGGATGTTTTAGCTTCGGTATTATTAGATTTATCGCAAACGGCAACACAGGATATGAGTGCTGTAGCGGCTAAAAAGATTTTGGGGGAATTAAATGGAATTGTTAAGTTGCATAAGCGTAGCGTGCAAGCGGCTAAATTTATTGTGCTGAAGTCACCCGATATACCGTCTGTATTGATTGAAACAGCCTATATATCAAATCCTACAGAAGAAAGAAGGCTTAAATCACCGGCCTATCAAAATAAAATCGCTGAGGCTATTTATCGGGGCGTTAATAAATATTATCAGGCTGTTACGCCAGTTCATTTGGCCATCAATGCGCGAGCGGCGATTAAGAAATTAAGTAAACATAAAATTATGCGGGGTGAAACATTATCAGAGATAGCCGTTCGTTATGGGGTGAGCATGAGTAAGTTGAAGAATTTTAATGCGCTAAAGAATAATATGATTAAGATTGGTCAGGTGCTAACTATCCCAAAGAGTTAGTGTTAGGTCTGTAGGGTTTCAATGTGATGACCTGTTGGGGACCAGCATAAAACGCTGCCTTGTTGAGCTGTCCAGTTTGCCAGTACAAATCGTTCTGCAGGTTTTTTATCGATTGTAAATTGATGTCTAGCGGGTCGATGGGTATGGCCATGAATTAAACGAAAGGTGCTGTGACTTTTAAGCGTTTTGATTACCTCGGTTTGGTTAACATCTAAGATGTCCTCAGTATAATTTCGTTTGTGTAATAAGCTTTTAAATCGATACCAGCGGCTAGCGATTAAACGTAACCACAGTGGGTAGGCTAGTTTTTCTTGTTTCCAATGCGCTGTATGTGACAAGGTCCTGAATTTTTGGTAGCCAATATCATCGGTGCATAATAGATCGCCATGCATGAGTAAAGTTTTGGTGCCATACAAATCTAATAGGTGATGGTCGTTCAATAGAATGACGCCCGTTTCTTGACAAAAACGTGTGCCTAGTAGGAAATCTCGGTTACCTTGTTGTAAGTACACACGGGTTCCGTTTAAGGTAAGGTTTTTTAAATGGCGCCTGATTTTTTTGTTGGGAGGGGTTAAGTCGTCATCACCAACCCAGACATCAAAAAGATCCCCTAGAATATAAAGTTCTTTGGCTTGAGCGGCGCGCGAATTAAGAAATTTTAAAAAAATTTTGGTAATTCGCGGCTTCTCAATGGCAAGATGAAGATCAGAAATAAAAAGGATTTCGTCTTTCAAGTGCTGGGCCATTAGTCAATCATTTGTGCGTTTTCGACCACAATATCTGTTTTTGGTACATCTTGATGCATGTTGCGGTTTCCTGTCGGAATTTCTGTCATTGCATCGACAATATCCATGCCCTCAATAATATGACCAAATACAGCATACCCCCAGCCTGAAGGTGTTGGGCTAGTATGATTTAAGAAATCATTGCTTTTGTAATTGATGAAGAATTGACCGGTTGCTGAGTCAGGATCTGACGTGCGGGCCATAGCGAGAGTTCCGCGAGTATTGGCAAGACCATTATTGGCTTCATTTGCAATTGGATCATGAACGTCTTTTTGGTTAAAGTCAGTATCAAAGCCACCGCCTTGAGCCATAAAATCAGGAATGATGCGATGAAAAATGGTTCCGCTATAGAATCCTTCTGTGACATAGGTAATGAAGTTGGCCGTTGTAATAGGAGCCTTTTCAGCATCTAATTGAACAATAAAGGCGCCTAAATTGGTCGTGAATTTAACTTTAGTTTGTGTCTCGGACATATTTGCTTCCTTAGCGAATAAGAGGGGGGTGAACAAAAGTAGAGGTATTAAAAAACGAAAAGTACGCATTAAGACTTACCTGATTAGCGATGATAAATAAGCATTCTAATTTTTTTTAGTTGGCTTTACAAATACCAATCGAAATTTTCTTTAGGCTATAATAAAGATATTATCTTGTTTGTTTGTTAATACTATTTTTTGCTGGGGTATTTCTTTAGACCAGTAAGACAGACGAGTCACACAATATTGAGTTTGTTTTTTATAAAAATTAAAAATGTTGAAAATATTTAATACGCTGACAAGGACAAAAGAAACCTTTAAGCCGATTGTGCCGGGTAAAGTTGGGATGTATGTTTGTGGGATGACCGTGTATGACTATTGTCATATTGGGCATGCGCGGGTCATGGTGGTGTTTGATGTGGTAGCCCGTTATTTTCGTTATTTAGGGTATGATTTGACCTATGTGCGTAACATCACGGATATTGACGATAAGATTATCAAGCGTGCGAATGAGAATGAACAAGATATCGCCTCCCTCACTGAATTTTTTATTGATGCGATGCATGCCGATGAGCGTGCATTAGCAGTTCTTCCGCCTGATGTTGAGCCTAGAGCAACACAGTCTATGGAGCAAATTGTTCATTTGATTCAATTGTTATTTGAAAGAGGGTTGGCTTACACGAGTACTTCAGGTGACGTTTTATATTCGGTTTCTAAGTTCCCTAATTACGGACAATTATCAGGTAAGCAATTAGATGCATTGCAGCCAGGAGAGCGTGTTGCAATAGATAAAAGCAAACGGGACCCTCTGGATTTTGTGTTGTGGAAAAAAGTAAAGCCGGGGGAGCCTTTCTGGGATTCACCCTGGGGTCGCGGGCGGCCAGGGTGGCATATTGAATGTTCTGCTATGTCAACTTGTTGTCTAGGAAATCATTTTGATATTCATGGGGGCGGTATGGATTTGCAATTTCCGCACCATGAAAATGAAATTGCTCAAACAGTTGGTGGAACCGGTGAGCAATTTGTTAACTATTGGATGCATAATGGTTTTGTTCGTGTTGATAATGAAAAGATGTCAAAGTCTTTGGGCAATTTTTTCACCTTAAAAGAAGTTCGTGAAAGTTACCAACCCGAAGTGATTCGTTATTTTATTTTATCGAGCCATTACCGAAGCCCACTTAATTATTCTAATGAAAGTTTAGATGATGCTAAGGCGGCATTAGTGCGTTTATACACCGCATTAAGAAATATTAATATGACCAGTACGGAAGTGCTTGGGGAGTATAAGTCGGTCTTTGAGCAAGCGATGAATGATGATTTTAATACGCCTGAAGCCTTAGCCGTTTTATTTTCTCTGACGACTGCATTGAATAAGTTGAAACAAGCAGGCAGCACTGAGGTTGAGGTTTATGCCAATACATTAAAAACATTGGCGGCAGGGCTGGGGATTTTACAAGACATGCCGGACTCGTTTTTACAAGATAGCGATGGTGACTCGAGTGAAGACCTATGGATAGTGACAAAGATTAATCAAAGAAGCGCCGCTAAAAAAAATAAAGACTGGCAGTTAGCTGATCAGATTCGTGATGAATTAAAAGCGGACGGTATTATCGTAGAGGATAATGCTGGTGGGACTACTTGGCGCCGACTCTAAGAAGGTTAGGTTTTTAATAGAAGGGTTTTGTAGTGGAACAAAACTATATCTAGTTAAGGTTTAAGAATAGGGAGATAACTTGACGGAAATAAAAGATAAATCAATTCAGCTTTTTCTTGAAGAGTTAGCCAGTCATGACGCGACTCCAGGAGGCGGAAGCGCAGCCGCTGTGATGGGGGCCACAGCGGCTGCCTTGACAAGTATGGTTTGTAATTTGACTATTGGTAAGCCGAAGTACAGTGCCGTTGAGTCTGACATGAAGGCTTTGCTGGTAAAGTCAGAGGTTTTGCGTGAAAAGTTCACAGCGATGATTAAAGCGGATGTAGAGGGGTTTAATCAGGTTATGCAAGCGTATGGGCTCCCTAAAGAGAGTGTGGAAGATAAAGAATGCAGAACAGCGGCTATACAGGCGGCATTAAAGGAAGCGACCGAAGTTCCTTTAGCCTGTGCAAGAGCCAGTGCAGAAGTGATTTTGTTAAGTAAGGAAGCAGCTGAAAAAGGGAACACTAATGTGATCACTGATGCGGGTGTTAGTGTGGTTTCAGCATATGCGGCACTAAAAAGTTCGGCGTTAAATGTGTATATCAATGTTGGCAGTATTAGCGACAAAAGATACGGTGCTGAAAAGTTAGCTGAATTAGAAAAAATTTTAGTCAAAGCCGAGGTCTCGGTTGATTTGATTTATGAATCTGTCAAAGGTCAGTTGCTTTAACAAAATTATTGGTTGGGTCATATAAATAGTTATTGACTGAAGGCCTAAATATCAGTATTATTTGCAGGCTTCGTAGCAGGGTTTCATTGCTTTGTATCGTTGAGTATCAGTGTTCGGGGTATAGCGCAGTTTGGTAGCGCGCCTGCTTTGGGAGCAGGATGTCGGGGGTTCGAATCCCTCTACCCCGACCAATAGAGCGCTTGTAGCTCAGCTGGATAGAGCATCGGCCTTCTAAGCCGAGGGTCGCAGGTTCGAATCCTGCCAAGCGTACCAGTTTTGATTTTATGGTGAGCGTAGCTCAGTTGGTAGAGCCCCGGATTGTGATTCCGGTTGTCGAGGGTTCGAGCCCCTTCGTTCACCCCATTTCAGCTCTTTTTTCGGTGACCACAACGCCTATGTTGTGAGGTGAAACTGTTCGGCTATTGCAGTCCTAATAGCATTCTTCGATGTGTCTTTTGACGGCGATTATGTGCCATTCTTTTATGCTCTGTTCAGATTAATAGTTTATGCAAATATGGGTTGATGCAGATGCATGTCCGGTCGTCGTTAAAGAAATTTTATTTCGGGCGGCTGAACGTTCCAAAATTATGTTGACGCTGGTTGCTAATCAGGCGATCCGGATTCCTCCTTCACGTACTATCAAAATGCTACAGGTTGCGCATGGGTTTGATGTTGCGGACAATGAAATTGTGAGGCGTTTAACCGCCGGTGATTTGGTGGTTACCGGCGATATACCTTTGGCCGCTGAAGTCGTTGCTAAAGGCGGACTCGCATTAAACCCACGAGGTGAGCTTTATACGCTTGAGAATATACGAGAACGTTTAGCGATGCGTGATCTTATGGAGACGTTACGATCCAGCGGTATTCAAACGGGTGGGCCAGCGCCCATGAGTCAGACGGAAAGGCAGGCCTTTGCAAATCAACTGGACCGCGTCATAACTAAAAACAACATAAAATAACTTAAATTTTTTGTTGGTCTGGTTGTTTTACCCATTCAGGGTGCTCTTCTGGAGCGATAATGTTTAGTATTTCTTCTTTTTTGGTGTGCTGTATTCCCAGTATCATGCTGACCTTCTCTATTTCCAGGGTGGCTTTTCTTAGTTTTTTTCGCTTGAGTAGGGCGGTGATTCAAGTTTGATTCAGGCAGGTCGTGAATGGGTTCGAAGTCGTCAATTAATTTACGTGTTAGGGTTTGTTGTATTAAACGTTCAATGTCAGACAGTTGTTTGAATTCGTCGGCGCTAACGAGTGATATTGCATGACCATTTGAGCCGGCACGCCCAGTTCTTCCAATTCTGTGTACATAATCTTCAGGAACATTAGGCAGGTCGAAGTTGATAACGTGTGGTAGTTGATCAATATCCAATCCGCGCGCAGCAATATCGGTTGCGACTAAAACGTGTGTAGATAAATTTTTGAATTCTGCAAGTGCTTTGGTTCTTGCCGCTTGGCTTTTGTTTCCGTGAATCGCGGCCGCTTTTATGTTGTGAGCCTCAAGTTGACGGGTCAGTTTGTTAGCGCCATGTTTTGTTCGTGTAAAGACTAGAACTTGCTGCCACTGATTTTCATTGATTAAGTGACAAAGAAGAGCTGGTTTTTGTTTTTTATCAACGGGGCAAATCCATTGTGTTACATTTTCTGCGGTGGTATTGCGTGGACTCACCGATATTTCAATAGGGTTGTTAACAAGTCCTCTAGCAAGTTTTCTTATATCGTTTGAAAAAGTGGCCGAAAACATCAGGTTTTGGCGCTTCTTGGGTAGAGTGGCGATTATTTTACGAATATCATGAATAAATCCCATGTCTAGCATTCGGTCTGCTTCATCCAGGACTAAAACTTCTAACTGAGAAAATTTAACAGCATTTTGTTGGTGCAGATCAAGAAGGCGGCCAGGGGTCGCAACCAGAATATCGACGCCTTTTCGTAATTTCGAGATTTGAGGATTAATCTTAACGCCGCCAAAAACAACAGTGGATCGAAGCGGTAGGTGTTTGCCATAGTTTGTGACGCTTTCGCCAATTTGAGCGGCTAACTCGCGTGTAGGTGTTAGAATCAGTACTCTTGCCTGATGAGGTTTTGCGTGCTGACCTTGAGACAATCTTTCGAGTATGGGGAGCGTAAATCCTGCTGTTTTTCCAGTCCCAGTTTGTGCCGCCGCCATAACATCGTATCCTTTGATGATCGCTGGGATAGCTTGTTCTTGAATGGGGGTTGGGGTCGTGTAGCCCTTGTCGGCAATTGCTTTTAGAATAGGCTCAGATAAGCCCAGGGAGGTAAAACTCATAATAACTCTCTTTAATAGGTATTGTGCTTGTGGGACAAAATTGACGTGCTGGTCAGTTGGACTTTCATGAGTGTGAATATGAAAGCCGGTTTTCGGGCGATAACTTTTTGTGCGCTATAGTCTCTTGATCAATTAAGTGATTTAGCCGTACAGGGTGTAGCTAAATGTATCAAGGTCTATACTGGGGCGGTAATTTTACCGGCGGCGACCGCCGCGGCCTTGTTTGCGTGGGTCTTCAAATTTGACAACAAGAAGTTTGTCACCCATACTTTTTCCGTTAAGTCCGGCTATTGCAGCACGTGCTTCGTGCCCTTCCATTTCAATAAAGCCAAACCCTTTGTTTCGACCTGAAAAAATGTCACTGGCAATTTCTATTGATCGTACGGTTCCAAATTCTGCAAATAAAGTTTTAATGCTTTCTTCAGTGGCGTCATGAGGTAGACTCCCAACGAACAATTTTTTCATGTAACCCTCAATAATAATAGTAAGTGTAAGTAAGGCGCCTTCCCAGCATGGAATAGTAATGCTAGGAAGGAAGGTAGGTATTTATTGTTTATGCAATTTCAACATCTGTTGCTTGAGGACCTTTGGGGCCATCTTCAGTATTAAAAGTGACTGATTGTCCTTCCTCTAGAGTGCGGAAACCATCTGTTTTTATGGATGAATAATGAACAAATACGTCAGTACTACCCTCAGAAGGTGAAATAAAACCAAAACCTTTTGCTTCGTTGAACCATTTAACTGTGCCTGTAGCCATATCGAAATTACCTTTTTTGAATTAAAATTAATATTGTAAAATAAACCAAGGGAATTACAGTGAAGCACAAGAAACTAGATCGGGTACAACGGGATAAAACCAAGATAAGATACAATTACAACCCGACAATTACAGCATAATCGCTGAAAAATAGCTATCTATTTGTTTTTTAATAGGGTTTGAACAAGAAGATTTATAAGGATTACTCAATTTATTGCTGAAAAAGTTTTGATTACTGTGAAAAGCGGTATATAATTAGCACAGCTTTAAAGTACTTTTTTATGTTTGCGCACCATTTCGATGTTCTGTCTGTAGTATTCGTTCTGTTCCTCATAATTAATAGCAGCACTTTTAGCCAAATAGCCTTATTTAAGGTATTAAATATTTTCGAAAATTATAGGATAGATTATGTCTACAACTACTGGTACAGTTAAATGGTTCAACGAAGCAAAAGGTTTTGGTTTTATCGAACAAGAATCAGGGCCAGATGTCTTTGCTCATTTTAGCGCCATTTCTGGTTCAGGTTTCAAAACGTTGGCAGAAGGTCAAAAAGTTGAATTTACAGTCACGGACGGTCAAAAAGGACCTCAAGCTGAGGACATTCAAGTAATTTAAATAATTCAACTATCGGTAGCGTATTTACTTACGGTTAATACATTAGCGATTTCGCTTCTTTTGGAGCGTAGAAGAAAGGGCAGAGCGATTCGCGATGCCCTTTTTTTTTTAGATATTTTGCCTGCGTGGTCAAATGAACGGGTCTCAAGAAAAAGTATGGATATTATTTTTTCCTGTGGTATTTGTAGTAGGCTAATTTTTTAGAACATATCATAAAAGGATAGTGGCTTGAACCAAGAGCTTTTTTCTACACTTAATTTACACCCTGATATTATTAGAAATGTAGCCACTCTAGGCTATAAATCTATGACGCCGATTCAAGCCTTGACGTTGCCTTCTATTATTGAGGGTAAAGATGTTATTGGGCAAGCAAAAACAGGGTCAGGTAAGACCGCGGCGTTTGGCTTGGGTGTATTACACAGTCTAAACGTTAAATTTTTTCGGGTGCAATCTTTAATTCTCTGTCCAACGAGAGAGCTAGCCGACCAAGTAGCTAAAGAAGTGCGTAAATTAGGACGTACGATTCATAATATTAAAGTGCTGACTTTATGTGGTGGCGTACCCATGGGTCCTCAGGTGGGTTCATTAGAACACGGTGCACATATTGTTGTGGGCACACCGGGGCGTATTGAGGATCATTTGAGAAGAGGCACTTTAAATTTAGAGCATGTCAATACATTGGTACTTGATGAAGCTGACCGAATGCTTGACATGGGTTTTCAGTCGGCCATAGATATGATCATTGAACAGGTACCTAGCCAGCGTCAAACCTTATTATTTAGTGCAACTTTTCCCGGTAAAATACAGCATATTGCACAGCGTATCATGAAGCAACCCATCATGGCTAAAGTTGAAGAAAGCCATGACTCGAGAACTATTGAGCAATACTTTTATCAGATAGATCATGTAGGTGATAGATTTACAGCACTACAATTATTGCTGCTTGAGCATCGTTTAATATCTACGGTGGTCTTTTGTAATACTAAGCGCGAAACCCAGGAGGTAGCAGATCAATTAGTTGATTGTGGATTTAGCGCTTTGGCGTTACATGGGGATCTTGAGCAAAAGGATCGCGATAAAACACTGGTGCGTTTTGCTAATAAAAGCATATCCATTTTAGTTGCGACCGATGTGGCTGCAAGAGGGCTTGATATTGACTCACTAGATGCGGTGATGAATTATCACATTGCTCGTGATCCTGAAATTCATGTGCATCGAATTGGTCGTACTGGTCGGGCAGGTAGCAAAGGGCTTGCCTGTAGTTTATTCGCCGAGAAGGAACATTATAAAATTTCACAGTTGGAAAAGTATCTAAACCTGACTGTTGAATCCCAACCATTACCTGCTACAACACTTTTGGGGCAATATACCTATAAACCGCCGATGGAAACAATACAAATTGATGGGGGTAAGAAACAAAAGGTTAGAGCAGGGGATATTTTAGGTGCATTAACGGGTGATAAAGGTATTGCTGGGACTCAAGTGGGTAAAATTGACTTATTTGAAAATCATTCGTATGTGGCAGTCCATCGCGGTGTTGCGGATGTAGCATTGGCTAAGTTAGCAGAAGGACGACTCAAAGGGCGTTCGTTTAAAGTTCGGTTGTTATAGTGATTTAATGTCTATGTACAGAGCGTTTTAATGATTGAATTTTATTTGGATACGGTTGATCTAGGGCAAATCGCTCGATTTAATGAAAGTATCCCGTTAACAGGGATTACAACTAACCCAACGATTTTAGCTAAAGCAAGCGTGGGTATAACTGAGTTGTTGCCCGAAGTTTCATCTCTTTTTGAGGCGGTGCCACGTATTCATATCCAAGTGGTTTCAGCGTCGGTCAATGAGATGGTTTTAGAAGCTCAAAAGCTTCATGCGCTACCCTATGATATTGTTGTAAAAGTCCCTGCTACTGAAATAGGACTGGCGGCAATCCGTAAGATGAAGCGGTATCAAATTCCTGTTTTGGCAACGGCAATATATAGTGCGGAACAAGGTTTCCTTGCGGCCACCTGTGGTGCTGATTATTTAGCGCCTTATGTTAATCGGATGAATGTCTTAGGTATTGATGGCGTAGCCGTAGTATCAGATTTACAAAATCTAGTGGAGTGTCATCAACTTAATTCAGTCTTATTGCCAGCTAGTTTTAAAAATTCTCAGCAGGTATTGAATGTTTTAAAGCTAGGCGTTGGGGCAATTACGTTGCCAGTCAATGTGATTGAAGGTTTGTTTAGTCAGAGTGTTGTCCAGCCAGCAGTGGAGCAATTTGAGTTGGATTGGCAAACAGCTTTTGGGACTAAGCGGAGTTTTGAAAGTTAATGATCAGTTTTATCGTAAATTTTAAGTATGGTTGATAAAACAGATAGAAAGAAAATATAGGTTAGGGGATTTTATGGCTGTTAATGGTTTCATGAATTGATTTAAGTAAAACAATTAATGATTCAGCAGTGGGTATCTCTTGACCCGTAGGTGTGTTTGTAGACGTTTCTTTGTTGTTGTATTTAGCCGTAATAGTTGTTGCGTTGTTTTGTGGGGTAAGGATTATCTTAATTTCTTGATCACTTTCAGATGATGTAAATAAATCGGTAAGTGAAAAGGGTAATAGGCTATCTTTTTCGCGCAGTGATTTTAAGTAATTATTTAAGCTAATGAGGTAAATGCCTTGATTCCGATTACGGTCTTTAATTGGAATGGAATTGTAAGTCAGTACTTTTTCAATGAGAGACCAAGATTGATCGAAAGGCTTTGAGACCGTTAATGAATAATCATCATCATGGGTCTGTAGTTGGCTAGTTGGGATGGTCTCATCTTGCTCAGTCACTAGTGTTTGTGTAGAGGGGTTGCTTTTTCGTAAAGCTTGTGGCGGAACCTCTAATTCAGAGACTTTTAGGTAAAAAAGTTCAGTTTGTTTTTCTTGTGGGTTCTTAATGGAATCAAAACTACATGCGGTTAAGAGTGTGGCTGTGAGTATGATGGTGTATTGTTTCATTTGTGCTCGGTGGAAAAAGTATCGGGTCAATTTAGGGTCTTGCATGCGTATTTTTGATTATAAATAAAAATGATGCGACAGGCGTAATCATTTTTTAGTTGTATAGGTTAGTTGTATTGGGTTTTTTAATGTGCCGCTTTTTATAGTTATCGAAGGGGTTTTGTTAGTGTTAATAGGAATGATGGATTGTAATGAAAAAAGAAGGTAGGCGTAATTTTTTTTGGCAGCTAGTTATAAACTTTCTTATTTGGGTGGGCATTACCGGTGCAATTGGTAGTTTGTTTGTGACCTTAGGAATTATCATGATTGGCGAATATGTCACATTACTGCTATCCATTCCAGTGCTTTTGGCTAGTGTAATGCTTTATCGTTGGGCAGATGCAAGAGATTCAAACGTTAAAAGGAAACGTTAACGTTATAAATAATAATTATGCATCGGTTTCATAGTCGGCAATCCGAGTTCCCTGTAGTCTCTTAATCCAGGGTTTCTGACCTTGCGGATCAACATCAAAAGCAAGTGATTCAGGTTTGTGTAATAAACCTTTCTCTCCAGAAGCATTTGGATTAAGTTGGCTTTTCTCAATAAAATCAATTATTCGTTGCGTGTTGTAGATGATCAGAACACGGCTGCCGTATTGGTTTCCGTAGGTTAAATAAGCAACATTCTCTTCAATTAATGAAGGATTGAGTTTCATCAAGGATTCTATTTTCTGGTTGTGGTTCTGTGACAGGTTTTTGAGTGTGGATTCGGGATGATTTAGCATCAAGTTTTTACAGAAAGATGAAAATGTAGCATTACGCTGGTGATTATTTATTTCTTCTTGTTGCTGTGAACTGAACGTAAAACTTTCAGCAACTAAATAATGTTGATTGCGAGCGCCATCATTAGCAAATAATGAAATCTTAGTTAGCTGGCGATCCTCAAGGGCGGCGAGGAAGGAGTGAGGCGCACGAATATGTTTGTCAATGGTTACGACCCAAGGTAGTGCGCGACCTGTTGTTTTAAACCGATCTTTAACGCTCTCAGCAACCACTGAGCGTTGTAATTCATCTTCTCGTCCAGCAGGCTTGACTAGAAAAGCATCAACAGCAGTGATTTCCGTATGAAAACCGGCTAGGTAGAATTGATAAATGATATCTTTATAGCGTGGGTTATAGGGAATACAGGTCCCATCATAAAGTATGTTTATTTTATTTTTTTTTGCTTGTTCGGCGACTAGGTGGCGAAGCCTATTGGCAAAAGGTTCGACATAAATATAATCATCACTGTGGTGGTTTGCGGCAGTTAAAACGGTATAAAGGTCGCTTTGTTTACGAAAATCGTCGAGTGAAGCAATAACAAAATTGTCGCTGCATTGTGCTTTAGCAATTTCCTCAACCGCCGTTTTACCCGCACCGGCGCCGCCCATGCACATAAATATTTTTGGGTTATTTACGCTAGTTTTATGTTCAAAAATATTAACGACAATGGCGTTTAATTTTTTGATAACTTTATTGAGTCGGTTGTAGCCAATTTCGATGGTTCGCTCAAGCCGAGTATCACCGTTAGCCGCTTTTAGTAATTTGTTTTTCAATGCAGGGTTGTTAGCAAGATTGAAAATAACGTGTTTATTATTACCTTCAATTCTTTTTAACAGTTCAACTAATTCAGTGTGGCTGGGAGAGCGTAGCCCCGTGAGCATATTGACATCAAGACAAAAGAGTGGTGCTGCTGATGGGTGTGTGAGTTTGATGCCATCAATGTCTTTTTTTTCTGAGCTTCTAAGTTGTTCGGTGCCAGGCAGATAACCAATAATTTTATCCGAAGTATCTAAGGGGGCATCTGCAAATTGGCGACCTTTGATAAAGATATTGTCTTTGATGCTTTCTAGTGGGACTATCGCACCATTAATGGTTACTAAGCAACGAATACCGTCAGCCGTGGTGTGTGATAGAAAAGGAATTCCTGAAATAAAGATCTTATTTTCAGGCCATTGCCCATATTGATTGGCGATGTTTTCAAGAGCCTTGGTTAGTGTTGGGTTGAGTGCATGTTTAAAAGCAACAGTGACTTCAGCAATAGAGCTGTCAGGGTGATGTAATACAGTGGTATCCGTTTCTTCTAAACGACGAAAATCAATGCCTTGCTCATAAACGGCTTTAAAAGCAGGGATTTTTCCAAGGGTAATAATAAAGTAATTTAGAGTGATCCTGTTACCATAATCAAAAGGACGAACAGAGCGCATTTTATGGTAAAAACTAGCTAGTCTGTCAGCGATGTTGTCGGTTCTGATGACAAAACCGTTGTTGTCAAATAGCGCAGAATTTTCATTAAGATCATTTTCTAAGACTAGGCCTTGTATGACTTCTCTGAAAACACGTCTTTTGTTAGCATCAGGCATATAGCCTGGGCGGTGACTAGCAGTCGCTTGTCCTTGCCAGTCATGGTGGATTTCACGGTGAATTCTATAAAATAATTCTGTTAAGTAAGTAACGCGCTTAGCTTGGTCATGAGATACCGTGCCTTCGGTTTCACGTTGCAGTGTAGCAAGTAATTTAGTGCCTTGAAAAATACCTAATGCACGACGTAATTTTTTAAGTTGTCTTTTATGCGTAGTTGACGAAGGTGAGGTGTTATTGATAGTGGCCATCTACTTTAGTGAAATCCAGATTGGGGTAGCGCTATAGCGCATTTGCGAGCCAAGGGGGGGTTATGGCTCAGCTTGCGGTGAAAGTAGTTTAAAAAGTAATTGGGCGTGTTCAGCGCTGGTGTGCCCTAAATCAGTAAGGTAGCCACCATCGGGGGCTGTGACTAAGCCTTTGTCAAATAATCGTTCAGTACCAGAAATTTCTTCATCGGTTGCTGACGAATGAATTTTAATGCCCAGTTGTCTGGAATCTAAATTAAATTTAAGAAGTAAGTTTAATTCTATTATTTCTTCTTGGGAAAATGTCATATGGCCTCCTTTTTTAATTAGAGTATACGGTTTGTTGTTAAAATCTTCTAATGAATATTTTTAGTCAATCAGTTGACATTTTGTTCATACAGGGTTTTTTAGGTAAAGTTTTATGTCATAAGTTGATTTGGTTTTAATCCACAGGGTTGGATCGTGGGGTGGTATAAGATTTTTGTTTGCGTTACCTTGAAATACAGCTCGTGCTCATGTAATCTTAATCGCTTACGTCTTATTTTTATATAGGCATTTTTAGTTAAATTAAAGTGGGAACTTGGGTGAAATGATGGATTTGTCACAAGCTTTGGGTATATCTAATCAAGAGAGTCAATCGGTATTAGATCAAGATGAATTGCACGAATATATTAATTTAAAATTAGCTTCTTGTGGGCAACCGGTTTGTTCTAATGAGGATATTTCAGGTGTTTCATTAACTACGCAGGATATGATGCGTAATTATTTAGAGAAGAGCCGTCAGTTAGCGAGTAAGCAGTATCCTGTAGACCAACGCATTCAGGGTTTTTTAAATGATTATTTATCGGATTTAGATTTAGACCAGGTTCCACAATTGCCAGCGATTAGTTTTGAATTAGATCGTCATGGTATTGCCAGAGAGCTATCTATTACTAAAGGGGAAGAATCTTTTCATTCTGATTACCTGACTAGTTATAAAGTAGGGCAAGGGGTCTTGCATAATCCTGCCAGTGATCGTAGAACCACTAAAGGTTCATTCCATATCGCTGCGGGCGGTCTTCCTGTTGCGGGGGATAAGAAAGAAGTACCCTTACAAACTTTTGCTATGTTGCTTAAGCATGCTATTGAATCAACACCTGAGTTGTTATCGATTCCTTTTTGCTCAAATGAGCCAGAAACAGCGAAGATGTTTGCTTCATTGCTATTAAGGCCTACGGTTTGTCCAGAAGTCCCAGGTTTTGATGACAAAAAATCGATGGAAGTGCGCTTTTTTGCACCCGGAAGTTTGGTCAGTAATTTAGATTTTGTTGAGAGTATTTTTGGTAATGCAGGTAATCCTGCTTTACCTGATAATGATTCGGCACTGGATATAAAGCATTGGAGTGGTCATACCGGTTGCGTTCTTTTAGCACCGCATTTGGTTAAATTCACGAAGAAAGAGTTAGGCTTGCCACAGTGGAATGATGCGACGGAAAGACAACGTCGAGATGAGATGTGTTGGCAAACAGATGATGAGCTTTATAATGATGGCCAAGCATTTAAAATTACGGCGCGAAATGATCAAGGCGTGATCTTTACTATATTAGCTGATAATTATTATGGTTATTGTAAGAAAGAAGTTAAAACACAACTTAGCTATGCGGCAAATTTATACGGTTTAGCTGAAGAAGAGCATGCGGGTGGCGCTTTAGCTTTTTGCCGTAGAAATCATGGTGAAGAGTATGGTATTGGAAGTCCTACACGTCAGTCCGGTTATGAGTTTAGTGATGTGGCCAGCCAGTTTAGTGATGTTATGGATGTGTTCTCAGAAGGATATGGGGTCGATAAAAATCATGCTAAGTTAATTTATGTGCCGCAAGATCTTCGTATGGATTTAAATGCGCAAACCATCACTTGGTTTAAAGGACGTGAGAAACACTCTATTCGGCTTCAACCTGGTTTTGTTTATATGCAGCCCAGTGGTTATAAAATCGAAATGGAGAAACACCCTAGCGTGGACAGTTGGTATCTAGTTGGAACGGATCCTGAAGGTACGTTTTGTCATAAACCGAGCACGGTTTCCGGTGGTGGTAAATCAGAAATATCAAAATCAATTGAGGATGCGATTTTATATAACCCTCTGTTTGTTAATGAGTTGCAACAAGATTTAGACAGTGTTCAGGATATTTTTGATAAGGATTATACCGGACGCTTTAAGTCAGGGCATGAGAATGAGGATCATGATCCAAGTCGTATACCTTTAAGCGATGAGCGAAGTTTAGGGTCTGTCATTAAGCTATTATCGGTTTCTTCTAGTCATACGGACGAATATAATGCGTGGCTAAAATCTATACCGTCTTATATCTTAGCCTTAGTGTTTGTGGTTAAGCGTTTTTACCGGTCTGAGTGGGGTGATGATTGGCGTCAGTTCTTTTCAGTAGATACGGTAGATGGTGCGCCGGCTCATGAGTTACGGATGAATTACCATAAAATATTAGCCTCCTATTTACGTGTTGGATTTGATCAGCATGGGGGTTGGCGGACATTTAAATTGCGCCAAGATTTTATGGCCGCTGAAAAGATCCAGATGGAAGATGATATAAGTGCTGCTGTGGTTGTGCCCAAAGAGATTATCAAGGATTTTTGCGCCCAGACCATTCCTAATGAGAGTGTGAAGTTAATAGAAAATTGTGAGTTTAGATTATTTCAGCGCCCAGATGATGCGGTAATCCCAGGTTATGATAAACAAACAGAATATAACATGGCGCAAAAAGGAAACTTTTTAGCCAATTATGAGCCATTAGCGGATGACACTTTATCGGAGGTAGTGAGCGATGTTATTAAATTCACTAAGTTCACCGAGCCGATGCATACATTATTGACTGAAAGTGTTAATCAGCCAGGTAAATATGTTTGTTCATCGGCCCATCCCAGAATAGTGAATGGTGCACCTTCGAAGAACCCTCGTTATCTAGAAACACGGGCTGACCTTTTAGATTCTTCTAAAAAATATATTGCTGAAATGGGTATTCGTTTACACCGAAAAATAGCACTTGATGTGCCTATTTGTCACCCAGTCGATGCGGTGTTAACGGGGCGTCGAAATAACCCGCGTGAACCTGGCATTAGACCGTTGGCTGTTTATAATCCGATTCATTTTCAGGAGTTGCCAGAATTATTTATGGATTTTGTTAGTTCATTAACCGGCAAATCGCCTTCAACAACTGGAGCAGGCAGTGAAGGTGCTTTAACAAAAGGTCCTTTTAATGCGCTTAGAACGACCGCTGATTTAAATAATGCTTTGGTTTCTTTTATGGTGACCGGCTATGCGGGGTTTTCAAGTTCAGCAGGTTATATTGGTACTAATATGCGTGTGGATCATGATGTGAGTTTACTCATTCCTGAGATCTGGACACGACTTAGTGTTGAAGAGAGAGACCCTGGGTATATGATTAAAAATCAATATTTGGAGTCTGTAGAAGATTTTGAGTATAACGGCGAGATGGTCTTAGGTAGTCGCTTAGGCTACCGGATTACCGAGCATTTTGTGCATGATTTTTTTGGGAAATTATTTGATAACCCGGTTGTTGTTTTTACCGATGAGATTCTAAAACCCGAATTACAAGGTCTTGATGACTATGTGGATGGGATCAATAATATTATTGAAACACATCAGCGTGTGGCGCAACAATATATTGATGATGGCAGTATTGAGGATGCTTGTCCTCCTCTAAAAGCATTGTTAACTATTATGGCTACTGGGACTTATGAGGGTAAAACCATTCATGATCCTGAGATTCGACAATTGTTTACCAAAGAATATCTGTTTGCTTCTGGTTGGTATCAGGAGCGTCTTGAAGAGAAACAACGTAAAGATATTATTCTATGGCAACGTCATCTTGAGAGTATTGAAAATTATGCTCAACAAACCCATAGCTTAAATGGTAGTAATCCGATTAATACGCAAGAGTTGTTGTCAATCGCTCAAGAAAAGTTAGCCGTTGTGAGTGCTAGTGATTATTTAATATTTTTACAAGGAACGATTGGTGCTGATCTACTGCGGCCATCAATGTCTTCTTAAGCGTTTCTTAGCCATGACTAGCCGGTCTACACTATCATTCAATGCATTGAATGATAGTGTAGATGGCTACTTTTTTTGATTTAATTTAATACACCTGATATGAACCTATCCCCAGAACTCATTGAAAAGGAAATTCGTGAGGCTGGTGCAATTGCAATGGATTATTTTTCCAATTTAAATGATCTTGCAATCAGTAAAAAAAGTCCACGTGATCTGGTGACAGAAGCTGATGTTGCCGTTGAATCCTTTTTGCATAAAAAACTGCAACTCCATTATCCTCAATTTGGTTTTTGGGGGGAAGAAAGTGGCAAGAGTAATGATCAATCAAAGCGTTGGGTTGTTGACCCGATAGATGGAACGCATTCATTTTCTAAAGGACAGTATTTTTGGGGCATTAGTGTTGCGCTCGAGATTGATGGGGAAATTATTTTTGGCGCTGTCTATGCACCTGCTTTAGATGATTACTATAGGGCTCAAAAAGGGCTGGGCGCATGGAAAAATAATCAACCGATAAAGGTTTCTTCCGAGCAAGATTTGGCAAATGCTATGATCTCAACAGGTTTTGCCTGTTTGAGAGATTATATGGACGATAATAATTTGGATAGGTTTTGCCGTGTTGCGCGAGCGACAACGGGGCAAAGGCGCTTTGGTTCAGCAGCCTTA
>DUCI01000005.1:41378-48578 GCA_012959905.1 Methylococcaceae bacterium
TACGCAGAAAAAAGGCCAGCTAAATAGCGCTGGCCGATAGCTTTTCATTAAGGGTTGTCAATTACATGACTTTAGTTTCATCGTCGGATGCGATTAAAACAATATCAGCCGGTTTAAGGGCAAACAATCCAACGGTAATGACACCGGGAATATCGTTAATTTCTTTTTCCATCGCAACTGGATCGCTGATGTCCAAATTGTGAATGTCTATGATTTGGTTGCCATTATCAGTGATAAAGTTTTCTCGCCATTCTGGTTGTCCGCCAAATTTTGACATGACTTGCCGAGCGACGTAGCTGCGTGACATGGGTATAACTTCAATGGGAAGCGGAAAAGCGCCTAAGGTATCAACCATTTTTGATTCATCCACGATACAAATAAATTGCTCGCAAGCATCGGTAATGATTTTTTCGCGAGTCAAGGCACCACCACCCCCTTTAATGAGTCGCTTGTGCGGGTCAACTTCATCTGCACCGTCAATATAGACTTTGACCTCATTAACATCATTGAGATCAAGGACTGGAATTCCAGCGTCTTTAAGTCTTTGTGTTGTGCCTTCAGAGCTAGAGACAGCACCGTCAATATCAATTTTATAATCAACTAAACAATCAATGAAGTGATTAACCGTTGACCCGGTACCGATGCCAATAACGCGGGCACCTTTGATGTAATCAAGTGCAGCCTCAGCTGTTTTACGTTTTTTTTGATCCTGTGGTGTCATAACAATACCTAATAAGAATGAGCAATTTAGGCTGTAAGCAGCCTATATGAAAGAGTCTAATTATTCAGCCTGAGCCAGTTCCGACCGCATTTGGTCAATAGTGTCACGGTAATTAGGTTTGCTAAAGATAGCAGAACCAGCAACAAAAGTATCTGCACCGGCTTCTTTAATTTCACGGATATTGTCAATTTTGACTCCGCCATCAATTTCAAGGCGTATATCATAGCCGCTATCATCAATCATTTTTCTAACTTGACGTAGTTTGTCGAGGGCAGAAGGTAAAAAAGATTGACCGCCAAAGCCAGGGTTAACAGACATCAGTAGAATTATATCCAATTTGTCCATGACATATTCGAGGTGGTGAAGCGGGGTGCCTGGATTAAATACCAGTCCTGCTTTACAACCCTCATCGTGAATGAGTTGTAGGGTTCGATCAATATGAACGGAACCTTCTGGATGAAAGGTAATGATGTCCGCACCGGCTTTAGCAAAGTCAGGAATAATTCGATCTACCGGTTCAACCATTAGATGAACGTCGATAGGTGCCGTAACGCCATGTTTTCTTAGCGCATCACACACCAGTGGTCCGATAGTTAAGTTGGGAACAAAGTGATTGTCCATAACGTCAAAATGCACGATGTCTGCGCCAGCAGCCAAAACGTTATCAACTTCTTCACCTAATCGAGCGAAATCAGCTGAAAGAATTGAGGGTGCTATCCAGTTCTCAGTCATTTTAAATTCCTTATAAATAAAACTTTGTATTATAACGTTTTTAAGTACTTTTGTGGATAGTGACAGTTGGATAATCTTTATTTGCTTGAAATAACAATTTATAATAGTCCACTAAGTTGATCTATTTCGATTGTAAATACAATAACGGTTAAATCAAGATGGCAGCAACCAATTCAATAATGATGCCTTTAGGCACTATAGCACCGGATTTCAGGCTTTTGGATACGGTGACCGATTCTGTGATGAATTTGGATGGTCTAAAAGGGCGTCGAGGCACGTTGATTATGTTTATTTGTAATCATTGCCCTTATGTTATCCATATTAAGGCGCAATTAATTGCTCTAGCCAACGACTATAGGGCAGAAGGGATTAATTCAGTGGCAATAAGCTCAAATGATATTGTTCATTACCCGCAAGATGCGCCTGATAAAATGGCAGCATTAATGGCCGATTGGGATTTTCCTTTTGACGCCTACTTGTTTGATGAATCACAGTCAGTCGCTCGTCGCTATCAAGCGGCTTGCACGCCCGATTTTTATTTGTTTGATGATTCTTTGCGCTGTATTTATCGTGGCCGTCTTGATGGATCTACACCCAAAAACAGTATCCCTGTAACGGGAGTCGATTTGCGTAATGCGCTGAACGATTGTATAGCGGGCGATGCTGTTAGTGGAGAACAAATTCCAAGTATGGGTTGTAATATTAAATGGAAATAGTGCGCTTTTCGTAGACATTAATTCTTTTTCAATCAGATCACAGGTGATAATCATTTATTGCCTGTATGTATCTATAGGTAGTTTTTTAATGGCTGAATGTTGGCCACTCACTAAAATTTAAGGTAAAAAATGAAAAGTTATTCAATTGCTGTGCTCGCCGGTGATGGTATCGGTCCCGAAATAACCCGTGAAGCCATTAAGGTGCTCGAACTTATCGAAGAGCGTAATGACGTAAAGTTTGAATTATTACCTGCGGCTTTTGGTGCCTGTGCTTACTTTGAGTTTGGTGATGCGTTTCCACAAGCTACCATTGATATTTGCGATCGAGCCGATGCGATTTTAAAGGGGCCCATTGGTTTAAATCATGAAGACTCTAAGCGCATTCCCATCGACAAGCAACCCGAACGAGGCGCGTTACTGCCTTTACGTCGACGTTATAATACTTATGCCAATTTTCGTCCGGTTTCTTTGCCGAAGGAATTAGCACATTTTTCACCATTAAAGCCCGAGATCATTGGTGATGGTATAGATTTAGTGATAGTGCGTGAATTAGTCGGCGGGCTTTATTTTGGTGAAAAAATAGCCGGTGTGAATGACGAGGGTTTACGTTATGTGAAGGAGTCGTTGGAATATGATGAGCATCAAATTCAACAAATTATGCATCAAGCCTTCAAGTTAGCCAGTAAACGTAAAAAGGTCCTTCATAATATTCATAAAAGTAATGTATTAAAGTCGAGTGTTTTATGGAATGAAGTGTTGGGCGAAGTTGCAGTTGATTACCCCGAGGTGGAAGTTATTCATATTTTGGTTGATGCGGCAGCAACATTGCTTTGTTTAAACCCGACGCAATTTGATGTCATGGTGATGGAGAATATGTTTGGTGATATCTTGAGCGATCAAGGTGGTGGTATTTTAGGCTCCCTCGGATTGATGCCCTCGGCTTGTTTAGGGGATGAAAAGTCTTATTATGAGCCTTCTCACGGCTCAGCACCTGATATTGCAGGTAAGAATATTGCCAATCCTTATTCGATGATCGGTTCTGTAGCGATGATGTTAGAAAATAGCTTTGCGATGGAAGCAGAAGCCAAAAATGTTTGGGCCGCGATGCAAGGTGTTTTTGCGGATGGCTATTCGACGGCTGATCTATCAAAACCTGGTTCAGGTGTACAAATGATTGGTACCGAAGAATTTGGTGACAAAGTGGTAGAGAAATTACGCGCCATGCCGATTGTTAGTTAAGACAACGTCTTGCAACAATACCTTATTGAGCGCATTTTTTATCGTTCTTAAGGTGTTGTTGTGGTTGTGTTAGAACTTATCTTTGTTCAGGGTATATTCTGATATTACTGGGCAGCTATGCGGAATTTAGGTCATGCAGATGAATATTAATAATTTTTAAGGTAGCCAGAACTGAGGCAAAGACTTGATTGGCATGAACGCCGCGCGTTTTTCGGACATCTTCTGTACCATATTCCCAGGTAATTAGGCATTCAGTTAGGGCGTTGGTGTGTCCGCCTTTAGGAATTCTAACTTCATAATCAACTAGTTCTGGAAGGGTGTAGTTATACTGAGCCATTATTTTATTGATAGCGTCAATAAAGGCATCAAAGCCACCATTGCCTGAGCCTGTGGCGGAATGTTCTCTATCCTTAATGTTAACGCAGAGTATTGCCGTTGAGACGGAGTCAAGTTCGCTGGTTATGGAGCAGTCGATAAGTTGAATGTGTTGGTAATTATCATTTTCAAGAACATCAGCAATGATAAACGGTAAGTCATCGGTGGTAATGGTTTGTTTTGAATCGCCCAGTTGGACGATTTTAGTTAAAACCTTTTGCTGTATCTCGGGCGGTAGATCAAGGCCTAGTTTTTCTAGGTTTTTTAATAGTGAGGCTTTGCCGCTCATTTTTCCCAAGGCATAACTGCGGGTACGTGAAAAGCGTTCAGGGCTTAGTATGGTTTCATAAAGTCCGCCTTTGTGGTCGCCATCAGCATGTATTCCTGCGGTTTGGGTAAAAACATCAGCACCAATAATAGGGGTGTTCGCAGAGACTCGTTTACCTGAAAAATTTTCAACCATGGTGCTGGTGCGAACTAGGTGACTTTCATCAATCGATAAATCCATGCCCAGTTTGTCACGTAATACCGCGGTGACCTCAGCCAGTGACGCGTTGCCTGCGCGTTCGCCTAAGCAATTTATCGTACAGTGAATAGAATTAACGCCCGCCTTAACAGCGGCCATCACGTTAGCCGTGGCAAGCCCATAATCATTGTGTGGGTGGAAATCAAAATGCAATGTAGGGTAGCGGTTACACATGTCACTTAAGCTATCGAATACTTCTTGCGGTGACATGACACCTAAGGTGTCCGGTAGCATAAAGTGGTTAATACCCACGTGTTGGAGACGGTCCATTAGTTGATAAACATAATCACGGTTATCGTTAAAACCATTGGACCAGTCTTCTAAATAGACGTTAACGCTAAGTCCTTGGCTTTGAGCGTATTCGATGGTCTGTAGAATATCATCGCTGTGTTGCTCTAGAGTTTTGCGTAGTTGTTCATGGCAATGTTTTTCGCTTCCCTTGGTCAGTAGGTTAATAACCCTGCCGCCGGTTTCTTTGATCCAGTCAACACTCTTGGTATGATCGACAAAGCCGAGTACTTCAACTTGACCGGGGTAACCTTCTAGATTGGCCCAGGTATTAATATCGGTTACGGCTTGTTTTTCACCCTCTGAAACACGGGCAGAAGCCACTTCAATCCGGTCAACCTGAAGTGAATCTAGCAGTGTCTTAGCGAGGTTCACTTTTTCATCAGGTGAGAACGATACGCCCTGTGTTTGTTCGCCATCACGAAGTGTCGTATCCATGATTTGAATGGTTCGTGATTCTTGCGCCATGACGGTTATGTTGTCTTATGATTTAATGTGGTTATCAGGTTTTAATTCCAAAGCCAAGGGTAGAGGCGTCGGTGTTTTTGTTCATATTCATCAATTTTATCGGTTTGTTTCAGGGTTAATCCGATATCATCGAGGCCATGTAATAGATTGTTTTTGCGAAAGGGGTCAAGTTCAAAAACGAAATTGTTGCCTAAAGGGGTTTCAACTGTTTGCATTTCGAGGTTGATGGTAAGACTACACCCTTCATGAGCGTTAATCTCTTCGGCAATGAGTCGAAGTTGTTCCTGCGTTGCACGAATAGGTAATATGCCATTCTTAAAGCAGTTGTTATAAAAAATATCAGCGTAGCTGGAAGAAATGATGGTATTGAATCCATAATCAGCAATGGCCCAAGGTGCGTGTTCTCGAGAAGATCCGCAGCCAAAATTATCGCCTGTAACTAAAACCTTAGCCGATTGAAATTCAGCTTTATTGAGTTCGAAGTCAGGATTGTCACTGCCATCGTCGTTAAAACGCCAATCGTGGAAAAGGTGCGCTCCAAAGCCACTCCGTTCAACTCTTTTAAGGAATTGTTTAGGTATGATTTGATCTGTATCAACATTGCTGCGGTTCATTAGAGCAGCAATACTTGTGTGATTTTTGTAAGGTTCCATAAGTTTTTTTAAAGGTTACGAATATCAACAAAATGCCCAGCAGTTGCAGCGGCAGCCGCCATGGCAGGGGAAACTAAATGTGTGCGTCCGCCTTTACCTTGGCGGCCCTCAAAATTTCGATTCGAGGTAGAAGCACTTCTTTGGCCCGGTGTTAGTTCATCGCCATTCATAGCGAGGCACATAGAGCATCCAGGGTCACGCCACTCCCAACCCGCATCGATTAGGATTTGATCAAGGCCTTCTTGTTCGGCTTGTTCTTTAACCTTATAAGATCCGGGTACAGCAATAGCAGTTACGCCGTCAGCGACTTTATGGTTTTTAGTAATTTCAGCGGCAATACGGAAATCTTCAATACGGCCATTGGTACAAGACCCTAAAAATACTAAATTGATGTGGATATCCGTGATTTTGGTTTTAGGTTCTAAATCCATGTAGTTCAAAGCGCTAATGCAGGCTTGGCGTTTTCCTTCATCGTTAAAATCTTCAGGTGAAGGGACGGTGCCTGAAACCGGGGCGACTTGTTCTGGAGATGTTCCCCAAGTAACCTGCGGTGCAATATCGTCTGCCGTAAGGGTGACTACGGTATCAAATTCAGCATCATCATCGCTGGGCAGTGTTTTCCAGTAAGCTAAGGCGGTATCCCATTCTGAGCCCGAGGGCGCAAATTCTCGACCCTTTAGGTATTCATAGGTTTTTTCATCAGGCATCACGAGTCCAGCGCGGGCGCCGCCTTCAATGGCCATGTTGCAAAGAGTCATGCGGCCTTCCATCGTGAGGGCCATAACGGCCTCACCGGCAAATTCAATAACATGTCCGGTTCCACCGGCAGTGCCGATCTTGCCGATAACGGCCAGAACAATATCTTTGGCAGAAGAGTATTTAGGCAGTTTGCCGTCAACCTTAACGAGCATCGTTTTAGATTTTGTTTGGGGCAGTGTCTGAGTGGCCATGACATGTTCAACTTCAGAGGTACCAATACCAAAAGCCAATGCGCCAAATGCACCGTGAGTAGCGGTATGACTATCGCCACAAACAGTAATCATGCCAGGGTGAACGAAGCCGTGTTCTGGAACTACGATGTGAATAACACCATTGTTTGGGTTTTTGATGTCATATAAGTTGAGACCATTCTCGCGGCAGTTGTCCGCCATGGTTTCAATTTGTTTTCTAGCAATGGGGTCGGCGATGGGTAAGTCACGGTCTTTTGTGGGCACACAATGATCCATCGTAGCAAGAATGCTGTGTGGGTTACGGATCTTGCGGTTTGCGTTTCGTAGGCCTTCAAAAGCTTGAGGGCTGGTGACTTCATGCATTAGGTGGCGATCTACGTACACCAGAGGTGCTTGCCCAGCAGCCTCACAGACAAGATGACTATCCCAAATTTTTTCGTACATTGTTTTTTTCATAATTTCTTCCAAAATTGACAAGCTGATATGTTCACTATGTGCTTGCTAATGACCCAGTATTACACGACCTAATTAA
>DUCI01000006.1:0-7337 GCA_012959905.1 Methylococcaceae bacterium
AAAGGAAGTTGCTCGAAAAGCAAAAAGCCGGTAAGAAGAGAATGAAGCAGGTTGGGCGAATTGATATTCCTCAAGAGGCCTTTTTGGCAGTACTTCGAATGGGTAAAGATTAAATTGGATTTTTTAACAGGGTTAAAAAATCGACTGTTTTTTTAAGGTACAAATCATCTAAGGAATTATAAGTGGATTTTGATTTTTCTTTTTTTCTCGTGGTCGCAACGTTTGTTTCTGGTGCAATCATATTGCTTTATAAGCTTTTTGGTGAGCCCGATGCGGTGCGCGATGAAGCGGAAGACGAGCCGTTGCTGCTTGAATATGCACGGTCATTTTTTCCGGTGGTGCTGGTGGTTTTGTTGCTGCGTTCATTTTTAGTTGAGCCCTTTCGAATTCCTTCATCGTCAATGATGCCTTCCTTACTGATTGGTGATTTTATTTTGGTTAATAAATATGCCTACGGTGTCAGGCTGCCTGTTCTTCATACTCAGGTGATTGAAGTCGGCCAACCAGAGCGTGGCGATGCGATTGTGTTTAGATACCCCAAGACTCCTGAGGTTGATTATATTAAACGGGTTGTCGGTCTTCCAGGGGATCGCATTTCTTACTATAAGAAGCAGGTGTTTCTAAATGGGAAACCGGTTAGTCGGGTCTCTCTAGGGTCATATGTGGGTGTCGGACAAGGTGCTAAGATGACTGGGGCTGAGCATTTTGTTGAAAGCTTCGGTGCCAGAGAGCACGGAATTTTATTGCAGCCTAAACGTTCCAATACGGAAGGGGAATGGCTCGTTCCGGCAGGTCATTATTTTGTCATGGGAGACAACCGTGATAACAGTAACGATAGTCGTTACTGGGGTTTTGTTCCTGAGCAAAACTTAGTTGGGAAGGCGTTTTATATTTGGATGAACTGGGATTGGCAACATAAAGGCATTGGCTTTGAACGTATTGGGACTGTGCTTGAATAGACTATGCTTAACGCAACGGGTTAAGCGTGGAGATACGTATGGAATCAATAAGAAAGCAGTTGGGTCTGAGTGTTGTGGGTATATTGTTGATTGTCGGAGTGTTGGCAGTAACAGGTTTCTTGACCGTTAAGGTGGGATTGGTTTATTTTAATCATTATCAGGTGAAGTCGGTTCTTGATTTATTAGAGAGAGAACAACCGGTAGCACAACGATCAATTACTGAAATAAAGCGTTTTGTAGCAAAGCATTTTTCAATAAACAGTATTGATTATATACATCCTGAAGATGTAAAACTGGAGCAGAAAGTGGCCTCGATAACTATACAAGTGGATTATGAAGTTGTTAAGCCGATGGTAGGTAACTTGAGTGTTTTACTGAGCTTCTCTGAAGCTAAAAGTTTAAAGGTGATTTTTTGACTAGAGAGCCTAAGGTCTTATTAAAAAAGCTCGGACTACAGTTTAATGATGTAGCGCTTTTTAGTGTTGCATTAACGCACCGTAGTGCCGGAGAAAAGAATAACGAAAGGCTAGAGTTTTTAGGCGATGCTGTTTTAGGCTTTGTCATTGCGGATGTCTTGTGGAAGCAATTTCCCAAGGCCAGTGAGGGAGATTTGAGTCGATTAAGGGCGAGTCTTGTTAATCAGACGACATTAGCGGAGATTGCACGGGAACTACATTTGGGCGATTATCTCATTATGGGTTCAGGTGAATTAAAAAGTGGTGGTTTTCGGCGCGATTCAATTTTGTCTGATGCCGTGGAATCAATTATGGGCGCTATTTTGACAGACCAGGGTTTTACCGGTTGCCGGGCATGGGTATTAAGCATTTTTTCTGAAAGACTTTCGCAGTTAAGTACCGAAAATTGGCAAAAAGATCCCAAAACGCGGTTGCAGGAGCATTTACAAGCTCGGCAATTAGAATTGCCTGTTTATCAATTATTGGCAGAGTCTGGCCAGCCCCATGTCAAACATTTTACGATTGAATGCCGTGTTTGCCTGATAGAAGAGCCCGTAACAGGAGCGGGAACGTCAAGAAAGAAAGCCGAGCAAGAGGCGGCTGAACAGATGTTAAAGCGAATTTCAAAATCAACAGGAATGCAATTATGAATTGTGGTTATGTTGCGCTTATTGGGCGCCCCAATGTCGGTAAGTCGACATTAATGAATCATCTTTTGGGTCAAAAAATTAGTATTACTTCACGAAAACCGCAAACCACACGGCACCAAATTTTAGGTATTAAGACGACTGATTTGGGGCAAGCTATTTTTGTCGATACACCCGGTATGCATGATGGCGAACAACGCGCGCTTAACCGGTACCTTAATCGCACGGCGGATACCTCTTTGCTTGGGGTTGATTTGGTGGTTTGGTTAATAGACAGTCTTGAGTGGCATGAGTATGACGATGTGATTGTCAAGAAGTTACACCGTGCAGGAGTGCCGGTGATTTTAGCGGTTAACAAGGTTGATCGAATTAAGGATAAACAGGCGATGCTGCCTTTTTTTGCTGAGGCGGGTAAGAAGTATCCATTTGCAGAAATCATTCCTGTATCGGCATTAAAAGGTGACAACTTAGAGCAACTAGAACAAATTCTTATGAAGCGGTTACCATCGTCTGCGTTTATTTATCCAGAAGATCAGATTACCGATCGTCCGGAGCGCTTTTTAACGGCGGAAATTATTCGTGAAAAGTTAATCAGGCGTCTGGGGCAGGAATTACCCCATGCGTTAACAGTAGAAATCGAGCGCTATGAAGAAAAACCTGCGATTACCCGTATCTATGCCATTATCTGGGTTGAGAGAGATACGCAAAAAAACATTGTGATTGGTAAGCAAGGCGCTTTATTGAAAAGTATTGGTACCGATGCGCGCCAAGATATTGAGGTTTTAATTGGTAACAAGGTTTATTTGCAGCTTTGGGTTAAGGTTAAAAAAGGGTGGGCGAATAATGAGCGTGCTTTAAATAGTTTGGGGTTTAATGAGTAGTTATGCTGTTTTTTCGCAGACTGCTTTTGTTTTACATACTCGAAAATACCGTGAGACTAGCCTTTTAGTCGATGTGTTTACGTGTGATTACGGCGTGATCACCATGGTGGCTAAAGGCGTGCGTAAAAAAAATTCAAAATGGGCCGGTGTTTTACAATGTTTTCAGCCCTTGGAACTTTCTTTTACGGGACGTTCCGAATTAAAAACATTAACCGGAGCAACACTGCTTTCCCAGGGCGTTACATTGACGGGAATGAGGCTCTATTGTGGCTTTTACTTAAATGAGCTCTTGAGTTTTTTTTTACAGAAACAGGATGCGCACCCCGAAGTGTTTGAAGATTATCGACAGTGTCTTGTTCAGCTGGCATCGGCAAGTTCTGTCGAGTCGGTTCTGCGTATTTTTGAACTAACCTTGTTGGAAAATTTGGGATACGGTTTGCAATTAGAACATGACTCGGTGACCGAGCAGCCTATTGATCCGGATAAACACTACGAATACGTAAGAGAAAAAGGCCCCGTGCAAACAGCAGGGCAAGGTTTTTCAGGCAAAAGCCTGATTGCCTTAAGGAAAAAAATATTAAGTGATGAGCAGGTTAGAAAAGAGGCTAAGCAGTTAATGCGCCAACTCATTGATTTTCATTTACAAGGGCGAGAGCTTAAAAGTCGTGTGTTAATGAGTCAGTTTGTCCGGCAGCAGTCGGAGGCAAGCCGTTAAGTAGGATTAAAAAAGGTTAAAAAGATGGAGCAATCAGTTATTTTATTAGGCGTTAATATTGATCATGTCGCAACGCTACGGCAAGCACGAGGAACACCTTATCCTGAGCCTATTGAAGCGGCACTGATGGCTGAGAAGGCTGGTGCGGACAGTATAACGGCGCACCTTCGTGAGGATCGCCGTCACATCCAAGACCGTGATATTTATCTGTTGAAAAGTATGATTCACACGCGGTTAAACTTAGAAATGGCGGTTACTGATGAAATGGTAAAAATAGCCATGGATGTGCAGCCACAGGCTTGTTGCTTGGTCCCTGAGAAAAGAGCGGAGTTAACCACCGAAGGCGGGTTGGATGTTAACGCGGCGTTACCTAAAATTAAAGCGGCTTGTCAGCAGTTAGCGGCGATCAATACGGAGGTATCCTTATTTATTGATCCAGATAAATTGCAAATTGATGCCGCTGTTGAAGCCGGTGCACCGGTTATTGAATTGCACACCGGTACTTATGCCGAGGCTAAAACAATTGTTGAGCAGAATGTTGAGTTGCAGCGGATTAAAAAGGCAGCAGCTTATGCTTTCAGTCAAGGCTTACAAGTAAATGCAGGGCATGGATTGACTTATCACAATGTTGAGGCGATCGCTAAAATTCCTGAGGTAGTCGAATTGAATATAGGGCATGCCATTATCGCTCGAGCAGTTCTTAGCGGGTTGCCGGAAGCGGTTAGAGATATGAAGGCTTTAATGCGGGCAAGTCGTGGGTGATTTTTCCAAGAGAAAATAATTGATGTTAGGTGTTAACTAACCTAGCCGCTTGATCGTCGAGGTAAATAAAAAATTACCGAGTGCTGAGGGCGTGTTTTTGAATACGGTACAGTAAGGTGTCGCGACTAATGCCGAGTAGGCGTGCCGATTTACTGCGATTGCCATTGGTTCGCGTCAAGGCCTGATGAATAAGATCAGCTTCTAGTGCATCAAGGTTGATACCGGCTTCGGGTAAAATAGAAATGCCGCCCTTGGGTTGAGTCGTTAGTTGGCTGACAAACTCTTTCGGGAGATTTTCCGGTTCGAGTGTTTTTCCCGGTAACAGCACGCTGACGCGCTCGCAAAGATTTTTAAGTTCACGAATGTTTCCGGGCCATGAATACCCTCGTAATTGCTTTAAACTGAGGGCGCTGAATTTAGCCGTCTGTACGCCGTATTGAGAAGCGAATTTTTTTAAGTAAAAAGCGCATAAATCGTTAATATCTTCAGTGCGTTGGTTAAGCGCAGGGAGTTCTAAAGGGACAACATTGAGGCGAAAATACAGGTCAGACCTGAAAAGTCCTTGGTTTATTTTGTCATCGAGGTCGGAATTGGTCGCAGAAATGACGCGAACATCTAAGGTAATTGCTTGGGTGCTACCGACCGGCAAGCATTCTCCGCTTTCTAAAAAGCGTAATAACTTTGCCTGAACAGATAGGGCTAATGAGTCAATTTCATCAAGAAACAAGGTGCCTTGGTGGGCCGCCTGTAGTAGGCCTTCTTGATCGCTGTCAGCACCGGTAAAAGCACCTTTTTTGTGACCAAAAAGTTCAGATTCAACAATCTCTTCAGGGAGCGTTGCACAGTTTATTTTAATAAAAGGCTGTTCTGCACGCGGGCCGCTTTGTTGGATCGCCGTCGCTAAAATATCTTTTCCGGTACCTGTGGGTCCTTTAATTAGAATACCCACATCGCTAAAGGCAATCATTTGTGCACTACGAACCACACTTTCCAGTAGGGGTGATTGACCGATAATGTTCGAAAACTTATTCATCGCTTTTTTTATTTTTTTGATCGAATATTAATTTATGGCCTATTAGCGGGATTAAATCGACCGAAATAAGACCTTACTTAATGCATTTTCAGTGGAATGAGATCGGGTTGAATAGCAAAACCGGCTAATACAATTAACAGCAGTCCTGCAAACCAGCGAAAAAATTTCACTCGTGAAAGTTTTGTCATCAAGTTTGTCATTATACCCACACTAAAAACTGCAGGTAAAGTCCCAATGCCAAAAGCGAGCATAGTGAGTGCACTACGGGTGACATCGCCGGTTGTAGCGGCTAGGGCGAGTGCGGTATAAACCAGTCCGCAGGGCAGCCAACCCCAGATCATGCCAAAGAATAAAGATTGGCGCAGTGTTTTGATCGGTATGAAACGACGGGTGACCGGTTGTATGAAGCGCCAGATTTTAACACCCAGTTTTTCAAGGTAAGCAAAACGTGGAAATAAACCGGCAATATGAAGTCCGGCACCCACCATAATAAGTGCTGAAAAAATTTGCAGATAACGGTGGCCATGACCTTCCCCCAAAGGCATCGTTAACAGAGATTCAACGAAGCCAACCAGTAGCCCAGCGAGCATATAACTGGAAATTCGACCCAAGTTATAAGAAAAGATAAAAGGGATCAAGCGGCTCTTTTTTTGGCGTATCGTTTTATCAAGGCTTAACGTGAGGGTTCCAATGATTGATCCGCACATCCCTAAGCAGTGCATGCTACTGAATAATCCCATAACAAGAGCAACAAGGTACGAGTGGGTAAACTCAGAGGTTAGGGTTCTAGAATGATGGGCGTGTTCAGGTACTGCGTTTGCTAAAGGCGAAAGCAGATCATTCCAAAATTGTGGGTTAAGCAATTGTTCAAAAATCATTAGGCGTGGAAAGTACCATATTTTTTGTTGAAAAACTATATAAGGAGTAATTAAGGCGCAATAAGGTCTTTTATTTGATTATTGTGTTATTTGACCCAATTCACAGTGACAAACAATCATTTTGTTGCTTTTTAGTTACAGAAACGCCTGCTTTATAGTTTGTTTACGTTAGTTTTCTAAAATACAGAAGAAAAAAATAAGTAATAAGGTGCATGCAAGGGGCTGATTTTTTTGATGTTTTTGAGTTTCACTGGTATTATCTTGCATTGTAAAAATTACAAACCATAAGGGACGCTATGAAAACGATTTTAAAATCCACCGCCTTGGTTTTAGGTGTTTGTGTGGTAACCGGGACTGCTGTTGCAGAACACGAGCAACTTCCAAGCTTGGTGATTGAAGGCAGCGCTACCCGCGCAGGTGCTTTTTCAACAGCGCCTGATAACACCGGCTTAAAAGACACGGCTTCCTTATTAGAGCGGGTGCCGGGCGGAAATGTTAACCGTAACGGTGCACTAACCGGGATTGCGGTTTATCGCGGTATGTTTGGTAATCGGGTCACAACAACCATTGATAACGCAGCGCTTAAAGAGGCGGGTCCTAACAGTATGGATCCACCGTTAAGTCATTATCCAGCCGCACTCACTGAAAGTTTAACCGTTCACCGCGGTATTGCGCCGGTGAGTAGTGGGATTGAAACCTTAGGCGGTTCTATGCATGCCAAATCGCGTAAAGGGCAATTTGCTGATGGCGAGGGCATTGAAACTCATGGTGTCGGTTCGATGGGTTACAGTTCGGTGGATGACGGTTATGTGGGTGCTTTAATGGGTTCAGTGGCCAATAAGAATCATAAACTTCACCTGTCAGGGTCGCAAGAAAAAGGCGGTGATTACACCGTTAAAGACGGTACCGAACAAGCCAACACCGAATATGACCGCAATGCTTTTTCAGGCGGTTACGGTTATCAACGGGCGGGTCATGAGTTTGGTCTTAATTACAGTAATACCGAT
>DUCI01000006.1:7482-8038 GCA_012959905.1 Methylococcaceae bacterium
TGTTCTACCAAAAAATGCGTCATTTGATGGATAACAACCTTTTGCGTACGGCAACAACAGCCATGACGAACAGAACTCAGGTTGAGGCCGGCGGAGTTAGTATGGCTTTAGCGATGCCGTTTAATAACGGTGAATTAACCGTCGGAGTTGATGGCGACCAGTCTAATCATGATGCCAACTCTACAATGAACACCGCGGGAACGATGGATACTAATTTCTATAACAAAGTTGAGCGTGACCGTTATAGCTTGTTTACCGAATGGACCGGGGCTGTTTCTGAAGATATCTCAGTTGAGTTAGGCGCGCGCTATACCCATACCTGGTCCGATGCTGGTGCTGTGTCATCAGAAATTGGATCGGGAGACTCGAGTCGGGCTAATGCTGTGACAGCATTTAATGCCTTAGAGCGCACTAAAAATTATAACTTAGTTGATTTAGTCGCTGAACTTCAATACCAAGCCTCTTCAGAACTTGATGTGAATATCGGTTTGGCGCGTAAAAATCGTGCGCCGACTTACCAAGAACTCTACATCTGGTACGGTGATAAAGGGAATGC
>DUCI01000006.1:8205-8552 GCA_012959905.1 Methylococcaceae bacterium
GCTAAAGCAACAGGCGCGGGTGATTATGATGCTGATCTTCAATGGAGCAATACAGAAGCGCAGTTCTTTGGGGTTGAGTTAGAAGCCGGATATAAATTTACCGATCATCTCCGTGCGGATGCCGGTTTGAATTATGTGCGTGGTATGCGGGTTAATGCATTAAATGGGGATGATGATCTATACCGTATTGCCCCGCTGAACGGCCGTACACAATTGACTTATGAAGCGTCAAACTGGTCAACTTCAATCGAGGGTGTGTTTGTTGCCGATCAAGGTGATGTAGCCGGTTATAACAGTGAGCAAAGCACTAAAGGCTATATGCAAATGAACCTTCGAGGACAGTATGA
>DUCI01000007.1 GCA_012959905.1 Methylococcaceae bacterium
GGCTACCGACAAATAATTCTGTTGGACTGGCATAAACCTTTGCCGGCAATGACCATCGCTTTCCTTGAAATTGTTTACAAACGGTATAATCTAAATAGCCTATATAAGATAACGCAACAAACCCAAACCCAATCATGAAAAAAAACACGGCCTTTTTCAATGACGCCACCATCGAAAAAGAGCGCTTCACTGATTTTTTTCGCGTCCGCTTAGCCCTTGTTTTTTTTACCATCACACTCGTTTATTAGTTGACCTCAAAATGGGTACGCTAATGGTCAAACGCACGATTTATTACGACCAGAAGTTACAGTGTTAATACCAATTTTCCTTGCGTATGCCCTGCCTCCATATGCGCATGAGCAGCTGCCCCCTGTGCTAAAGAAAAAACCTTACTCACTTCAATAACCAGTTTACCTGCTTCAATATGCTGGGCACATCGCTGTAAAATAGTTCTATGCTCATCTCGTGCTTCGGGCAAATTTCTTAACATCGGCGTCAACATCAATTCAAAAGCAATACTAAGATTGCGCATTCTAGCTTCCTGAAAATCAAAAGCTCCCGGATCTAAAATAGAGACTACCGTACCAAAATGTGCTGTCATCATGATTGAAGATAAAAAGACATCTCGTCCTACCGTATCAAAGACCAAATCGGCCCCTCGCCCAGACGTCAACATTAATAAACGTTCAAGGGTATTTTCAGTGGGATAAATAATAACCTCATCGGCCCCCAGACTTCTAACGAATCGTTCTTTCTCAGGACTTGAAACTGTTGTAATAACACGCGCACCGGCTATTTTTGCAAGTTGAATAGCAACATGACCCACACCACCGGCACCCCCATGAATTAAAACCGTTTGACCTGCTTGCAATCGCCCTCGGTGATAGAGCGCTCCCCAAGCAGTAATTAACACTAAAGGCGCTGCGGCCGCTTCAATATAACTTAAATTAGCCGGCATAGGCGCCAACCATCTTTCATCAATTACATTAAAAGGCGCATAATTACCGGGTTCTAAACCCAGCCCACCGTGACAAAACCATACTTTATCCCCTAATTGATAACGACTTGCAGCGGCACCGACTTCAACCACTTCACCCGCACCATCACAGCCCAGAATGACTGGAAAACGATCACCTTGCAACAAGCCTCCTCGCCTGATTTTAGTATCTATAGGATTAACGCCCGCCGCTGACAATCTAACTTTAACCTCCGTCGGCTGCTCAATAGTCGGCTCATCTACCTGTTGCAATTGCAAAACCGATGGATCCCCGACTGCCGACATCATTAATGCTTCCATACTTACTCCCTCTAGGTTAACCACTGTGCGCGGTAATGCGCATAATCATACGTTTTAATTTTACGTGCTGTTGAATCATCAAAGGTATAAATATCAGGAAAATTGTAGCCATTAAAACGATTTGACTTGATCATGCTATAAGCCCCAACCTGACAAAATGTAAACCGATCACCCAGCGTTATGGGCTTATCAAAACGGTACTCACCAAAAAGATCTCCCGCCAAACAGGTACACCCGGCCAAAATAGCACTGTACTCACCGTCTGGCACCTCCTCGACTAACTGCGGTCTTCTCTGGTACTCAAAAACCTCAGGGTTATGATTAACAGAGGTATCCAAAACCACTACGGTCTTACCTTCCCGAACAAAACAATCAATGACGGTCGCCACTATAAACCCAGACGCCCCTACAACCCCATTACCCGGCTCCACAAAAACCTCCACTTGATAGTGTTGTTTAAGTCTGACAATCAGGTCAATTAAAGGCTCCATCTGCTGTTCCGAATCAAACAAATAGCCGCCGCCTAAATTGATCCACTTTAATGAGGCCAATGAATGACTTAATTGTGCCTCAATAAGTGCCACCGTCTCTTGCAATGGCTGGAAAGAGTCACTACCGAACACGGTATGAAAATGAAGCCCTTCTATGCCTTGGGGTAATTGCCCTGCAAGGTGCCCTAAAGGAACACCTAATTTTGAAAAATTACGGCAGGGGTCATACCGATGATCCGCCACAAAAGAAAGTTCAGGGTTCACTCTAAGCCCTGGCGACACCGCCGCGTTTAATAGCGGCCTAAATTGCTGATATTGCTCTAATGAATTAAAACTAATCGCCGTTGACAACGTCGTTAACTCATCAAACTCCTCAACTTTTAAACCCGGTGTTGTTAAATGCACCTCACTATCGCCTCGATCAACTTCTCGTGCTAACCGCAATTCAAACAACGAACTCACTGAAAAACCATCAACAACGGTTAAGGTTTGTTTCATCACGGCCGTTAACGGCAACGACTTAATTGAAAACAACACCTTGCATTGACTACGTTCTTTTAAGAACTGTAAATAATGGAGCGTTTTCTTAATCTTGTCTTGATCAATTAAAAAGGCCGGTGTTGATTGTGGGATATCTTTGATCGCATTTGCCTTCACTAAAACTATTACTCCCGGTGATAAATCGCTGACTGTGTAAAAACAAAATCCATTGCAACATCTGTTGCCTCCATAGGCAGGTCATCGAAGAGTTGCGACTCATAACAAATCCCTTGTATTCGTGTCGCGGCAGAAACTTGCTGCAAAAAATTATCATAATAACCTTGGCCATTACCCAACCGACCGCCCTGGCGATCGAAACCCACACCCGGCACTATGATGAGATCCAACTCTTCAATAGCGACCTGTTTTCCAGACTCATGCCAGCGACTTTCAGGCGGCTCTAAAATGCCCCAGCATCCACGCACTAATTCAGACAAATCGTCCAACAACCATAAACCTAACTGATTTTTCCCACCGCTATCTTGCGTACAAAAAGGAATGACAATACGTCGATCTTGGTCTAACTCTTGTTTTATGATTGTTTGCGTCCTAACTTCCGAACGACAATCCACATACCACATCACTGTTTTGGCACATTGATAATTCGCCTGCTCAACAACCTTCTGAGTAATCACTTGACTCAAATAATCTTTATCACGTTGTTGATTACGCTGCGCATAAGCTTCTAAGCGAAGCGCATTTTTAGTCACCCCTAGTCGCCTCATCACTCAAACATTAACCACTAACTCAAGAGAATTAATCATGGTTTTGAACGGTTAGGTTGACCCAGCGTAACCGATTTGCATTAGCCACTACCGTTAAGGATGACAATGCCATTGCCGCACTGGCAATGACAGGACTTAATAAAAAACCAAACGCCGGGTAAAGTAGCCCCGCAGCAATTGGAATACTTAGCGCATTATAAATAAAAGCGCCCCATAGATTTTGTTTGATATTAATTAAGGTCGCCTTCGATAAGCTAATCGCCTGATTCATTTTAAGCAGGGAACCCTGCAAAATAATAAAATCCGCACTTTCAATCGCGATATCAGCCCCAGACCCCACTGCAACACCTATATCTGCCTGCATCAAGGCAGGTGCGTCATTAATCCCATCACCCACCATTGCGACCACCTCTCCTCCCGCTTGTAATGCTTCTATAATAGCCAACTTATCTCCTGGCAAGCACTGTGCCCGAAAATCATCGATCGCCACTTTATCCGCAATTGCCTTTGCGGTATTGTCATGATCGCCGGTTAACATCATGACCCGTATGCCCGAAGCCTGTAATTGCTGTATTGCCTGGGCTGAATCTGCTTTAACCGGATCAGAAACGCCTAAAATACCGACAATTTCAGCATTTACTGCCAAAATCATGACGGTATACCCTTCAGCATAACTCTGCTGCAACAGGTCCTTAGCCTCATCAATATTAAGACCTAAGTCCTCAATCAATGATTGATTACCCAATGCCGCCTGCTGACCGTCAATTAAACCGGTTACACCCAGTCCTGGACGCATTTGAAAACCGGTTACGGCTAAAGGCGCCAAGTTCTTGTCTTTCGCTGCCCGCAATACAGACGTTGCCAAAACATGTTCCGAGCCGACTTCTAAACTGGCGGCCCATTGCACAACTTGCTCTGAACTAAAATGGTTCAAGGCTTTAACAGCAACCACTTCAGGCTTACCTTCTGTGATCGTTCCAGTCTTATCAAATATCACACAAGACACTTGCCCCACCGTCTGCAACACCTCACCGTTTCTAATCAGTATACCTAGCTGTGCAGCTCGTCCAACAGCAACCATGACAGAAATGGGTGTTGCCAACCCCAGCGCGCAGGGACAAGCAATCACTAAAACGGTCATTGCTGTGACAAAAGCATACCCTAACGCCGGTTGTGGACCGAAATAAAACCACCCTCCAAAAACGCCCATGGCAATCACCACCACCACGGGAACAAAAATAGCTGCAACTTTATCGGCTAATCGAGCTATCGCTGGCTTAGCACTCTGTGCTTGTAACACCGTCTCAACCACTTGTGCCAATAAAGTTTCTTTACCGACACGGTCTGCCCGATACAAAAAACTACCTTGTATATTTAACGTTCCTGCCTTGACAGTTGCACCCACATTCTTTTCAACTGGAATCGCCTCACCGGTTAACATCGACTCATCAACAATACCCAATCCAGACATTACACTACCATCAACAGCCAGCTTTTCACCGGGACGAACCCTAACCAAATCACCCACCAATACATCAGCAATCGCCACATCCAGTTCCAGATCACCACGCACAAGTCGTGCCGTTTTAGGCTGTAAGTTAATTAATTGCCGAATGGCACTTGAAGTCTTACCACGCGCCCGTATTTCAATCGCTGACCCTAAATTTAGAAAAATCAAAATAAACAAGGCAGCCTCAAAATAAGCATGCTGTCCCAAATGAGGGAGCTTATCCCCCAAGACTAAAACAGCGACAGAATAGAGCCAAGAAGAACCTGTCCCTAATGCCACCAAGGTATCCATACTGGCTTGACGATGCTGCCATGAGCGATAAGCGCCTAAATAAAAATGTTTCCCCGAATAGATCAAACAAGCTAAGGTCATCAGAGCAATTAATAACCAAAAAAATCGCCCTGACCACGAAATCATATCAGGCAAGCCATTAACCTGATCATAAAGCATCAACGGCAATGCAAAAATAGCCGGCATTACCGCCTTATCTACTAATTTCCGATAGTCATGTTGCTCTTGTTCTGCGGTATTATCTAGCGGGTCATTATCAACGATTAACGCGGCCTCATAACCTGCCTCAACAATCACCGTTATTATCTCTTCAGGGCTAGCGTACCCCTGAACATTTGCAACATGTTCAGCATAATTAACCGTGGCAGCAACGATCCCTTCTGCCTTTTGTAACGCATTTTCAAGACTATTCACGCACCCTGCGCACCGTAGCCCTTGAATGGAAAACCGAAGAACTTGATCCTTTTTCAACGACTACTCTCTGATAAACTTGATGGGTAATTCAATCCGGCTAAACAACTATGAAACTGTTCTAGTTGTACCTTACTGTCATCGTATTGAATGTCCACAGAATCTGTTTGGTGGGACGCGTTAACACTCACAACGCCAACCAATTCGGCCAATTGATCTTCCACAGACTTTTCACAGCCACCACATTTCATACCGGTTACCTTTAAAACTATTAATTCAATCACTTACTCACCTTCTCATTGAATGATCTACTGCAAAAGCTACCGATTACTTATCGCCAGCATTGTACATCCTTAGCAAAAGAGTAAACTGTATTCCCCAACATCCTCTTCTTAACATAAATATTACGCCATCAGATTATGCGCCGCACAAACTTTCTCAAAGCAATCTGGACTGTTTTATTGCTAGCTGGTTTATTTACGCCCTGCGCTGGCGCTGAATATAAAGAACTCAGCCCTACGGAATTAATGAATGTTAACACCTCAACAACACTTATTGTTGATATCCGAAGACCTGACGAATGGTCTAAAGAGGGTCTTATTGCCCATAGCCATCGCCTTACTTTTTTTAACGCTCAAGGTCATTTCGACCTACCCAACTGGCTTTCGAAACTAACACAACTCAAAAAAACAAAAGACACCGCAATTATTTTAGTCTGTGCCAGTGGCAATCGCTCTAAAATCGTCGCCGAGTTATTAAGCACTAAACTCACTATGAAAAACATAAGTCACCTCAAAGGTGGCATAAAAAGCTGGAAACAACAAGGCCACCTAACAACCACTCCTGACTCAAAACTATAACTCTAACTCTTAAACTTAATTATGCCTCTTAATTCACCCAGAAACCAAGTTATCGCTTTAGCCGGCCTTACTCAGGCTATTCACCAAGTCAAAAGAATTGCTACGACGGGTATGGCCGAGCAAACCCCCTTAGAAACCAGCATTGCCAGCATATTGAAAATAGATGCTGAAAATGTTGAAGATATCTACGGCGGGTTATCCGGTATTTCTTCCGGCCTTAATCAACTACAGCGCCAACTTACAGGCGCTGAACCACCCGACTCTGATCAAGGTCGTTATGCCGCCACCCTTATTTTCCTTGAAAAACAACTTAGCAACAATACCCCGATGCTATCTGAAATCCGTACCGGGATTGAACTTGCACAAACGCAAGCAGATGAACTTGGCGTAACACATGCCCGCGTTTTAACCGACCTAGGCGACCTTTATCACAACACCGTGAGTACACTTAAGCCCCGCATCATGGTCAATGGCGAACAAAACCACCTCGCAAACATAGAAAACATCCATAAAATAAGAAGCCTTTTATTAGCGGGTATTCGCTCTGCCTTATTATGGCGCCAATGTGGTGGCCGCCGCTGGAAATTCCTTTTATGCCGAGGAAAAATACAAAATGAAGTGGGTGTGCTGCTCAATGAACTTCGCGAAAAACAATAACTTATCCGCATGCCTGAATTACCGGAAGTTGAAACGACTCGACGGGGTATTGAACCGTATCTCACCGGTATTGAAGTTACCCATATTACTATTCGCCAAAAACAATTGCGTTGGCCTATCAGCGATGAATTGTCTACCGCCTTTAAAAACCAAACGATTCAATCGGTTCAAAGAAAAGCAAAATATCTACTCTTGAACTGTCAAGCAGGGACAACAATAATCCACTTAGGAATGTCGGGTAACTTACAAATAGTTGCACCCGATACCCCGGTAAAAAAACACGACCATGTCGACTTCCACCTAGCCAATAATTTCCACCTACGCTTCAATGACCCGCGCCGATTTGGTTGCATTTTATGGACCAATCAAGCGCCTGAAAAACATAAATTACTCTGCAAGCTCGGTCCCGAACCCTTCTCTGAAGACTTTAACGGCCAGTATCTCTATGCATTGTCAAGAAAGTCAAAACGCTCCATCAAAAACTTTATTATGGATCCTCATATTGTCGTGGGTGTCGGTAATATTTATGCTAATGAAGCCCTTTTCGCCGCAGGAATACACCCCACACGGCACGCTGGACGAATAGCCTTGGCACGTTATCAAGCACTCAATGAGGCCATCAGAACCATCCTAGCGCGCGCTATTGAACAAGGCGGAACAACCTTAAAAGATTTTGTCGGCAGCAGTGGGAAAGCCGGTTATTTTAAACAGGAACTTAATGTTTATGGTCGCAATAATCAACCCTGCATTCAGTGTGGCCAGCCCTTAACCTTGATCAGACAGAATAACCGAGCTTCTGTTTTCTGTCCCCGTTGCCAACACTAAATAAATCTGTCAGCCACCTTATTCCGGTGTCAATCGACTTAATTGCGACACTAAAACCCCCCAAGCACCCAGCACGCCTAACGCTGCCGAAACAACGAGTAGGATAACTGAATCCAAGACACTCAAAAAAACCACCTCTTGATAGCCCAAATAAAGTGTCATCAATTGCTCCATAGGGGACTGCAATAATGCCATTAATCCTGTAATCATTAGCCATGCCAATAACCCTGCTAATAATCCGTACCAAAAGCCACTGTAAAGAAAAGGCCGCGCAATAAATCCATTAGTGGCACCGACTAATTTAGCAATCACAACTTCCTCTTGTCGATTCTGCAATTCCAGGCGAATCGTATTCCCGGTAATAAAAATTACCGCAAAGGCTAAGATACTCGCTAAAACTAAAACGCTGCGCTCAGCCAAAACTATAATCGCTTTCAAGCGCTGCACCCATTGCATATCAATTTTAGCGACAGCCACCTCCGGCATGGCTTTAAGTTCGTCTAATAACTGCTGTAACTGTTGCGGTGTGGTTAAATTTAACCGCGGGAAAACCTGAATAACCATGGGCAGTGGGTTACGACTCAGCGCCTTTAAAGCATCACCAAAACCGCTAAACTGCTCAAAGTCCTTCAACCCTTCTGTTTTGGTGATTAACCGCGTGCTTTGTATGTTTCGATGTTTTTCCAGCCGTGTGAGTAACCAGCGTCCATCCTGATCAGAAACCTGTTGCCCTAAAAACAGGGTGATTTGATTGGAGCTTTCAAGATGTCCGGTTAAATGCGTTATGTTCTTCACAGCCAAATAAAAGATCCCTGACAAGGCGATCGAAATGGAT
>DUCI01000008.1 GCA_012959905.1 Methylococcaceae bacterium
AAAACTTAGCGGCTAGTGGGGGATTATGCGGAAGGTTCAAACAGGCCGCCACTGAAGCGGCTAATTCAACCGTACTATCATCACAACCAATAACAGCGGCAATAGTTTTTTCCTTAAGTTCTGTACGTAAGGTCGCTACGGCTTGGTTAAGATTTGAAAGATCAACATGAATGCCCTGTTTCACTTCCGAAACTAATGAATTCTCGCTCTGCGAGGCAATAATGACAGTAAGACCCAACTGCGTGGCTGCACTCACATAAGGGGCAATACGGTAACTATACGGCTGTGCTACCAATAAAACAGACGGTGTATTATGAGCCGCACCCACCTCCAACTGCACCACAAGTCCCACAGGTCCCCGACCCACCGGTTGCCGCAAAAACATTTCTAAAAACGAAACTTTTATTCAGCCCTTCTGTTTTATAGTCAATTTCGACACCGGTTAAAAAACCCAAGGCCACTGAATCGACATAAATATTCAATCCTTCCGCTTCATACACAAAATCAAATTCCGTCGGTGTTTCCACCAGTGTCATTCCATACTCCATACCATTACAACCACCGCCAGAAACAAAAACGCGTACTCCTTGGGTATCGCCTTCATTACCACTAATTTCGATCAACTGTGCTAATGCTTCTTGTGAAACATTAATCTCATTGGATAATTTATTCTCAAAAGTATTCACTATCATAATAACCTCTCATCGCAGCCCGCTATTTTTAGGCTAAATCAACATGCCATTAACATTAATTTTCACAAACCCTACACAACCAAAAAATCACTCTAAATTAAGAAACAGCTAATTTTAACACCACTATATCCTCCATTTTGCCGTATAATTTTATTTTTTCAAATTAACCCTCAATTATGACTGAGACTGAAAACGTCCACCCCCACGAAATCAATAAATTTGGCTCCTTAGCTGAACGCTGGTGGGACCTCCAAGGCGAATTTAAAACATTACATGACATTAACCCACTAAGAATACAATTTATCACCGAATTCTTAGCCCTCCCTAAAAAGAAGATTGTTGATGTCGGTTGCGGCGGCGGTATTTTGAGCGAAGGCTTAGCTAAAGCAGGCAGTAAAGTCACTGGCATTGATCTCAGTCCTGAATTAATAGACATCGCTGATCTACATGGACTTGAGTCCGGCATTAAAGTGGATTACAAAATCATTAGTGCAGAGGCTTTTGCCCAGAAAAACAAAGCTAAATTTGATTATGTCACCTGCATGGAAATGCTCGAGCATGTCCCAGATCCTTCAGCTATTGTTACCGCCTGTGCTGAAATGGTTAAACCCGGCGGTTATGTTTTCTTTTCGACACTCAATCGTAAACCCAAAGCCTATCTACTGGCTATTTTAGGGGCTGAATACCTCTTAAATATGCTCCCTAAGGGTACCCATGATTATAAAACTTTCATCAAACCTTCTGAACTAACCCGGTGGACACGTTCAGCTGATTTAGAAATGCGTGGCATGATTGGTATCGAATACAATCCTTTAACCCGAAATTTTTATCTTAGTAAGTCGGTGGATGTTAATTATATAGTGGCCTACCAACGACCCAAATAAGAATTTCATGCACCCTGATTTCTCACTCGACTGCATGCTATTCGATCTTGATGGAACGCTTTTAGATACCGCCCCTGATTTGATTTCATCGCTTAATTACGCACTGAAACATGAAGGTTTTAACCCTGTCCCTGTGGCAACCATAAAACCCTATGTGTCGTATGGTGCCGTCGTTATGATTAAACAAAGTATTACTGATGCGATCCCGGTTAACCAACAAAACAAATTGTTAACATTAATGCTAGACCACTATGAAACTAATATTGCCATTGACACCGATTATTTTAGTGGCATCCCGGCTGTCTTAGAGAAACTGGAAAGAAAAAAAATAAAGTGGGGTATTGTCACCAATAAACGCTCACGTTTTACCAATCCCTTGGTCTCTTCATTTGGACTAGACCTTCGTGCCGACTGTATTATTTCAGGTGATAGCACCGCACACCCAAAACCTAACCCTTTGCCGCTATTAACCGCCTGTAAGCAAAGCGATGTTTTGCCCCAAAACTGTATTTATATTGGCGATGCTTTGCACGATATTGAAGCCGGAAAACAAGCCCGTATGAGGACCATTGTAGCCACTTATGGCTACCTTAAAAGCGATGATCAACCCGATACCTGGGGTGCTGATGCGCTCATTAATCACCCCGATGAATTAAACTACTGGATTTAACCCATTTTAACCATGCCTTTAGATAACCAAACATTCTTAGTCACTGGCGCAGGCGGGGGGCTAGGCCGCATTGCCGCTCTTGCACTAGCCCAGCAACACGCGTCTATTATTTTACTCGATAACAGTATTGAAAAGCTTGAATCCATTTATGATGCCATTGTTAAAACAACCGATACTGAACCCGCTATTTATCCCTTCGACCTAGTCGGTGCAACAGAACAAGACTTTATTGATCTGGCAAACACTATTGAAGAAAAATATGGTCATCTAAACGGATTAATACACCTGGCCTCTGAGAAGCCCACACTGAGCCCCCTGAATAACATTTCAATACAAACCTGGGAACACAGTTTAAACCTGAACCTGAGTGCTCCTTTTCTATTAACTAAGGTTTTACTGCCCTTACTTGAAAAAAGCACACATGCTTCGATTGTTTTTACTTCCAATTCTACCGTTAGAAAAGGAACCGCTTATTCATCTGCCTATGGCGTGGCTAAAATAGCCGTCGAAGGTTTTGCTCTAATAATGGCCGATGAACTTGCATCTGCCGGAAAAATACGCGTTAATATACTGATACCGGGAAAAGTTGACTCTCCGGTTAGAAACTATATCTTTCCGGGCGAAAATAAGTCATCTTTGGCTAAAGCTGAGTCCTTAATACCCATCTATCAATACTTATTAGGTCCTCAGAGTATTGGCATCACCGGTAAAACTATTGATGCTGAAACATTTGATTTAACCCACGATTTATAAAAATATGTCTGAAAACGAAAAAATTATATTAACGCGTGATGTTAACGTTGTCATTATCCCCGATGGCCATCATGACACCTTAAAAAAAGGTGAAACCGTTTCAATCCACCAAGCCTTAGGCAACAATTACACCGTGGTTACTGAATATGGCAATATGGTCCGTATTTCAAGCCATGATGCCGATGCCCTCGGTAGAGAAACACATTCATTAAAAACCTTAGTCACGGAAACAGCCCCTGAAGCGGTAGAAAAAAATTGCTGGGAAGTCATGCGTACCGTCTATGACCCTGAAATACCCGTAAACATTGTTGAACTGGGATTAGTCTATACCTGTAAAGTGACTGCTGTTAGTGAAACCTCGAATGATGTTCATGTTGAAATGACGTTAACAGCGCCTGGTTGTGGTATGGGGCCCGTTATTCAAAGTGATGTGGAAAAATGTATCCGTGCTTTACCCGGCATTGAAAACGTTAATATTGAAGTCGTTTTAGACCCCCCTTGGTCTCAAGAAATGATGAGCGAAGTGGCCAAAATACAACTCGGATTAATCTAACCATCAAGCTTGCTCACCGCCGCTGATGACGACACCGGTGATTTGCCCGTTAATTGATTAACCTACCTTTCTTAAACGTTAACGTGCTTATCACAGCCCCCGAAAGATCCCATTGCGTTTCGACACCTTCTTTCAAACCATTTTTATAATTAACTTCTAATTTTTTTTGCCCATTAGGATGCCAGTAAACTACCAGACCGGACTCCAGACCCATCACATAATTTACTGTCGATAATTTACGCCCTTGTTCATCCCACTCTGTATACATACCCTGTAGTTTTCCTGACTTATGTGTTCCTTCCCACTCTTTTTGACCATTTTCGTACCACCCCATCCACAAGCCTTCCTGTTGATTATCAACTGACTGACCTTCAGATTTCTTTTGCCCACTCTCATACCACATGGTCATAAGGCCATTCATAGTGCCTTCTTTAATATAATTCTGTAATTTCTTTTGATTATTCACATAATGTTGCACATAAAAACCCGTATAAGGTTTATCGTCCCCCTGCGCATATTTTAGACCGTCTTTATCAATCAAAGAAGACTCCTCACGCTCTTGAGAACACGCAAAAAGACTCAAACATAACAACATAAAAAAAACTTTACCCAACACTTTCATTGATAACACCTTAAAATATAATAACTTTTATAAAACCCATCACCACCCACGCCATTTATCTTTTATGACCGCGACTGTATTTTGAACTTATTGACTTTTTATTTAAATCGCCCCTTTTGGGAACTTTAAGATCAACGTGCTCAAACATTACTTTTAATTCTTTATCATTAAGCTCATAAAACAACCGTGCCCTTAACTTCTCAGGTAAATATGCAGGCCCATAGCGCACACGCATGAGTCGGTTCACCACTAACTCCTGAGACTCCCATAATCGCCTAATTAATCTATTTCTCCCTTCTTTAACCGTGACCTTATACCAAGAATTAATCCCTTCTCCACCGGCAAAAGTAATACTGTCAAAGTGCGCCATACCATCTTCAAGCTCAACACCGCTCTTCATTCGCTCTAGTACTTCATCGGTGACCTTGCCAAAAACTCGCACCGCATATTCACGCGTAATTTCTGTAGAAGGATGCATTAAACGGTGCGCTAACTCACCATGATTAGTCACCAATAATAAACCCTGGGTATTAATATCAAGACGACCCACAGTGATCCAGCGCCCAACCGTTAATTTAGGTAATTGTGTAAAAATAACGGGACGTCCTTCGGGATCTCGACGGGTCACCACCTCACCGGTAGGCTTGTTATAAATCAATACTCTCGGGGGTTGTTCTGAGAACTTATCCAAATCAACACGTCGGCCGTTAATTTTAACCGAATCACCGGGCACAATACGATCACCTAATGCGGAAGTTTTTTCATTAATTCTTATTTTTCCCTCTGTAATCCAGCGCTCTATTTCACGACGGGACCCTAATCCTACTCGTGATAAAACCTTCTGAATACGCTCACCAGGTTGTGATTGAGATTTATCCTGGAGTGTTTTACTTGATTTAGATTCACTCACAGAAGATCTACTTGTTTTTTGTTTTTTCAAAGAAATGACTGCCTCTTTATTAAATATTTAAACTATTGGCTAAATCGTTCGTGCTGTCCTGAACACCGTCTGTTATATCCGTTGTTTGCAACTCTTCAGCTAAAATCTTTTGCTCTATTTCTTCATCAAATTGACGAATATCGTCCATTGAAGGTAAATCCTCTAAGGACTTTAGATTAAAATAATCTAGAAATTGTTTCGTGGTACCTAAAACAGCGGGTCGACCCGGGACATCCTTGTAGGATAAAACCCGAATCCATTCTCTGTCCATCAACGTTCGTATAATATTAGAACTGACAGCAACCCCTCTGATACCCTCAATATCGCCGCGAGTAACCGGTTGACGGTAAGCAATAATGGCTAGGATTTCTAAAAAAGCACGGCTGTATTTGGGCGGCTTTTCTTCAAACAACCGAGAAACCCAAGGTGATAATTGTTCACGCACCTGAAATCGATAACCACTTGCCAAGTCACGTAACTCAATAGAACGATCCTGATAATCTTCAATAATAGTATCAATGGCTTCTTGTAAATCAAGCGTATCGGGTCGTTCTAATTCTGGAAAAACATTACGCAGTTGTCCTGTGGTAAGAGGCTTTTCAGATGCAAATAAAATTGCCTCAACTTTATATTTCAACAACATATCATGCCAATTTTTTTCATCAACTAATCCCTCTGACTTGAAGCTCTGACTGGTCGTGTGATTGACTAATATCAAGGTATCCTTCTTTACAGAGCTCGAGGATAGCAATAAAGGAGACAACGACCCCTTGACGCCCTTCGTCTTTATTGAACAGCTCCGAAAAAACAAGATAATCGAATTCTTTAAGTTTTTCCAAAATGATTGACATTCTTTCACGAATTGACAAAGTCTCCCGGGTAATATGATGGTGGGTCACTTGTTCAGCATGCTGTAACACCTGCTGAAAGGCTAACATTAATTCTTTAAAATCTATCTCCGGCAATCTTTTCTTGACATCAATCTCCGAACAATCCGGCTCAATAATAAAAGTATCCCGTTCATTACGAGGCAAGCGATCAATTTCTTCAGCCGCTTTCTTTATTAAATCATACTCCATAAGTTTGCGTATCAGATACGCTCTTGGATCCTCTTCTTCACCCTCTTCTGTTGTGTCCTCTTTAGGCAATAACATACGGGATTTTATCTCTGCAAGTAACGCAGCCATCACTAAATATTCGGATGCTAATTCAAATCTAAAATCAGAAATCATATCAATGTAAGCCACATATTGTTGCGTAATCTGCGCAATAGGGATATCAAAAATATCAACATTCTGTTTTTTAATAAGATACAACAGCAAGTCTAACGGTCCTTCAAAAGTTTCTAAAAAAACCTTAAGACTATCAGGCGGTATATATAAATCTTCCGGAAGCGATTGATAAGGCTCCCCGTCTACCATTGCCAAAGGGCGGTTTTCAGACTCTTCTGTGGTTATTGACATCGGCTCCATATCTTGAGATTACATCCCCGCGACACTAAAAAAGAATTGCTGCAAATAATACAGTGGATAACCCAAAACCAGACTTAATGTATCCGTCATTAATAACACTAACAATACGATTAATCCAAGACTTCCAATACGATTAAAATGCCAAGCCCACTTTGGGGGTAACAAGCAGGCTAACACGCGGCTACCGTCTAATGGCGGTATCGGAATAAGGTTTATTAATGCTAACACTAAATTAATCGAAATGCCTGCAATCCCCATATAAATAAGCGGCAACGAAATAGCCTCCAACTCGACTGAAACGCCTATACGGGCAATTCCTGCCCAGATAAAAGCCATCAGAAAATTGGCTATAGGGCCCGCAATAGCCACCAGAGCCATATCAACCCGTGGGTGACGTAAATTATTATCATTAACGGGAACCGGTTTGGCCCAACCAAAAATAAATCCAGTAAAAGATAACACTAAAATAGCTGGAACCAATATCGTCCCAATCCAATCAATATGTTTAATGGGATTTAAGGTTAAACGACCCAACATGGAAGCCGTAGTATCACCACGTTTCTTAGCGACCCAGCCGTGAGCAACCTCATGAACGGTGATCGCAAAGATCACTGGCAAAAACCAAACAACGACTCGTTGAGCTAGTGTTAATTCATCCATGACAACAATTGATTCCATAGGAAAATATTGTAGCTATTCATATACCTTTACCCTGCTTAAAAAATTCAAAACTACGCTGCTCCTAAGAAAGGGTTCCCCCCTTTTCCTTCTCGAATAATATCGGGCTTACCGTCTGAAAAAGCAATAATAGTCGTTGGCGTATAATCGACAATACCCGAATCAATCACCAAGTCGACTTCTTTTTCCAAACGCTCTCTTATTTCATAGGGATCAACCAGTGATGCCTGTTCTCCCGGTAAAATTAATGTTGAGCTAAATAGGGGCTCTTTAAATTCATTTAACAACCCCTCTGTAACACGATGATCAGGTAAACGCACCCCAATCGTCTTACGTTTAGCGTGTTGTAACTGTTTCGGAACTTCTTTGGTCGCTTTCAAAACAAACGTAAACGGTCCAGGGGCTAATGATTTTATAACCTTAAAAGCCTCATTATCCATTCGCCCCACGCGAGACACCTGCGTCAAGTCTTTACACAACAAGGTAAAATTGTGTTTATCATTTAATTGTCTGATCGAAGATATTCTATTTAAAGCAGTCCGACTATCTAGCTGACACCCTATTGCATAGGAAGAATCTGTTGGATAGACAATCACACCACCGGCTCGAATAATGTCGACTGCACGACGAATAAGTCGCATTTGTGGGTTTTGCGGATGAATTGAAAAGAATTGCGCCATACCGATAATTTAAAATAAATGTTTCGCTTACCCTAATAATTCCATTAAAAGGCCTCTGGCTATTTTAACCTTCAACGATCTCTATTTCATCGACTAGCGAAGGATCCCATAATTTCTCCAACGCATAAAATTCACGTGCTTGTGCGGTCATTAAATGAACAATCACATCACCTAAATCGAGTAAAACCCAATCGGAACCCGGCTTACCTTCAACACCCAGTGGGGTTACCCCTGCCTTTTTAACAGACTCAACAATATAATTGGCTAAGGCTTGAAGGTGACGTTCTGACGTACCCGTTGCAACCACCATGAAATCACAAATACTGGTTTTACCTTGAACATCAATTTGTACGATATCAAGAGCTTTTTTTTCATCTAAAACACGGAGAACATCCGTGCGTAATTCTTCAATCTGCATGTAGCATCCTATTTGAGGTTTATCACAACTGTAATAACATTCATCCAGCGTTAAAATCGCCCAGATAAAGATTATTAT
>DUCI01000009.1 GCA_012959905.1 Methylococcaceae bacterium
TCATGTTTTTTACGCGTGAAACGTTCTTCCTGGGCAGCGGCAACGATATCCCCATCAACAACCAAAGCCGCTGCACTGTCGTGGTAATACGCAGAAATTCCAAGGATGATCATATTATTCCTTTGGACCATTAAAAAAACCTTTTAATCTCTTAAAGGCGGAAACTGAACACAAAATACCGATCATCAAACAAAACGGTCGAATAAATTCAACCAACCCTGCTCACACCGGCTAGCTTATTGGCGTTTAAAAAAGCCCGGCATCACCAATGTTTTTAGAAAATTTTTAAACTCTTTTCTATTTTTAGCTTTCTGATCCTTATCACGCTGGGTTGCCACCACCGGTGTTATCTCTTTCAAAATCTGTATCGCTTCATAGTCGCCCTGAAAGGCTGCTTGCTTATACCAATAAAAAGCCAAATAAAGGTCTTTGACCACAGTTCCACCGTCAAGATACATCTTAGCGATTGTTTTCTGAGCCACTAAGTGACCCCGCTCTGCAGCTAACTGAAACCATTTGGCCGACGCTTTATAGTCCACTGCTGTCCCTAAGCCTTCATAAAATGACTTAGCAACTTTTAACTGTGCCTCCAGATTACCTCGACGGGCGGCCTTTAAATACCATTTAAAGGCCAAAGGATAATTTTGAGCCTTATGTTGCCCGTTAAAATAGTCCTCTGCCAAAACAAATTGCTCTAGGGGTGTTCCTTGTTGTGCACTTAATTCACTCGTCGTGACCCAACTGCACGCTGATACCAACAAACAAAACATAATCATGAAAACTTTTACTGTCATTTTCTGCCTTTATAACCGCATAAACTACATCCACTACTTAAAAAAATAATATTAGTTCTTATCAGGACTTTGTGCGCCACATGTTCCCTGTCCGCCACAGACGCCTTCCCCACAAGCATGCTCTTGAACACCTACGGCTGATCCGCATTGACCCATTGACTCTGATTTCTCTGTAGTTGCTGTGCTTTTGGGTATTTCAGTTAGGCCAAAAGGATTTTCACTCATAACGGCACAGCCTGAAACCATTGAAGAAATAATTGCTGTGCTCAAAATAGTGCGTATGGGTTTATTTTTTAAAATTTTCATAATGATAATACTATCTAGATAATTTAAATTGAAGGTTCTCTTTCCCTGCTAGCATACCTTAAAACAACACGCTGAATTCGCTAATTATCGCCCCCCTAACCAAGGCTGTCACCCCTCCACCCATGAACGCAAAATTACGACTTAGCCGCATCGTTCGACCTTGGTTTACCAACCTAAAAGATAGCAACCTGGCCCCAAAACCAAGTCATAACCACTCTGGGGACTCAATAAACAAATGCGTCAAAATACCCGCCCTTAAGAAAGCGTATAATGGCTTTAATCCATTCACCATTGAACAAAACTTTAACAACACCGGTCATAACTATAATAATCAATTTACGGTATAGCCAACCTAGGAAAGTACTGTGTTCCGTTATAAACATGTGTTATTAGCGACTGATTTGACCGAGCATTGGGAGCACGTTGCTGAATGCGCGCACGACTTGGCCTGCAAATACAACGCTCCATTAAGTATCGTTCATATTATTGATAACTTACCGGTTACCGAATCTCTTTATGGTCCTATTATTCCATTAGAGATTGATTTAACGACTCACTCATTAGCGTCCGCTCAAAATAAAATTTTCGCTATCGCCCAAACTCTCAAGATCGACAAACAACGTATCTGGATAAAATCAGGCACCCCTAGACTTGAAATAATCCGTATTGCCAAAGAAAACGACATCGACCTCATTGTTGTGGGATCACATGGCCGCCATGGATTTTCTTTACTGCTGGGTTCTACCGCTAATAGCGTGTTACATTATACCGTCTGCGACGTTCTGGCTGTCCGCATACACTAACACTGACGCCCTGTTTCTAGTCAATCTGTATTGACTAGTTATAAGTTAGATCGTTCAGAAAAAGTTACCGCTACGACTCTTCAAATACCCATGAAAAAAAGAATAATCCTCATTACCGGCGCTAACCGTGGCTTAGGTGCTGCAACCGGCATAAAACTCTCTGAACAAGGTCATCACGTTATTTTTACCGCCCGAAACAGTCACAAACTCAGCACCTTAAAAAAACAACTCTCCCATAAGCATTCGTCCGTAGATTTTATCCCTTTAGATGTGAGACACCCCAACAGTATCACCGAGGCATACCATACAATCGCTAGCCACTATCCACAAATCGACACGTTAATCAATAATGCCGGAATATATACCAGTGACACGGTTAAAATATCCACCATTAATGACCAAGAAATTCTTGAAGCCTTTAACACCAACACCTTAGGACCCCTCAAAATAACACAACAATTCCTACCCCTTATTCAACAAAGCCCCGAAGGCATTATTGTCAATGTGAGTTCAGGCATGGGTGCTATTATCGAAATGGACGGTGGTTCACCGGCCTACCGAATCTCCAAAACGGCCCTTAATGTGACGACCAAGTTACTGCACCATGAGCTTTCTGGGCAAGGTATCAAGGTCAATTCCGTTTGCCCTGGCTGGGTGAGAACCCAAATGGGGGGAGCGTCAGCAACCCTGAGTATCGATGAAGGAATTAGCGGTATTATTTGGGCAGCAACACTGAAAAAAGATGGCCCCAGTGGTGGTTTTTTTCGCCATGGAAAACCGCTACAGTGGTAACTCAATTGAATGGCCTAACACCGTATTCGATCTGATTAAATTATCTTGCCAGAGCTAATTGACACAGTATACTATTAATTGACAGCAAACTATTTCAAGGCCACATAACCATGACTCACCAAGGTAAAATTCGTTGGGGAATACTCGGCGGTGCACGCATTAATCAACAACTCATGCCGGCTATTGTGTCAGCCTACAACAGTGAGCTGATTGCCATTGCCAGTCGCCGCCCAGGTGCTGCAGAAGAAACCTTATCTCTTTATGCGCCTAATGAAAAAAATGTTCACCTTTTTAATCACTTTGAAGATTTACTTGCTGACGATACTATCCAAGCGGTCTATATTCCGCTTGCTAATGCAGAACATGCTCACTGGACACTTAAAGCCCTAGAGGCTGGCAAACATGTGTTATGTGAAAAACCGATGGCGCTGACTGTTACTGATATTGATGCGATTCAAAACATTGCCCAACGAAAAAGCCTTAAGGTCATGGAAGGGTTTATGTACCGATTTCACCCCCAACACACGCGAGTACACGATATCATTGCTAGCGGTGATCTCGGTGAAATAAGATCGGTTCGCGCTTGTTTTTCCTTTATGATACAACCCTCCCGCCACTATCGTTTAAAAGCCCCGATTAGCAATGGCGGTGGTGCGCTCTGGGATATTGGTTGCTATGCCATTCACGCCGCCCGCCTTCCTTTTGGCGTTCACGCCCCTGAATCTGTCATCGCAATGACCAAATTTGCCGAAAATGGCGCTGATTTAAGCAGTTGCGGAATAATAGATTTTGGTCAAGGTAGATATGCTCAATTTGATTTTAGCTTTGAGCATGCTCGTCGCGCTGAATATGAAATTATCGGCACCCTCGGCGGACTAAAATGTCACAATGTCTGGGCAAAACCCACCGAAAAACCGATTATTTCATGGTGGACCGAAACCGATGGCCCCCAACCCGAAGAAACATTACCCACTGCCAACCATTTCCAACTGGAAGTCGAACATTTTAGTGACTGTATCCTTCATGATAAAGAACCCCGGCTATCACTTGAAGACGCTAAAACAAACTGTAACATCCTAGTTGCAGCTATTGAATCTGCCACTCAAGGCACTCGTATTCGACTCAACTAGCTGCCTAGATCCTTCTTGTTCTCTATACGTATGCTTTTATTTTGCCCAATAAAGCCTAACGTTACGATAATTCACTTTATTTTCGTTATTTAGCGCCGTCTCATTCTGATGATTAAATTTTTTACCGCCACTTTATTGGTCAGCCTATTGATTGGTTGTACTGAAATCCGTCTCGCACGTAACACGGCTACTGGACCCAGTGATCTAGAGCAGCCTCACCAAGTCAATGAACTTCCTTCCTCACAAGGACTGTCCACCGTGGAGAAGAAAAAACGTTTTTTTGCTTTTTTATCCCCATTCATCCAGCAAGAAATCAACATCATTGTTAACCAACGTAATCGACTAATCAAAGCCATTAACCAACACAATGATCTTCTGTGGCTAAAGGCCTTAGCATCACAATACCAGCTTACTGAGTATAACGATTACCAAGAATTACTGCGCCGCGTTGACATACTCCCTATTGAACTCATTTTAGCCCAAAGCGCTAATGAATCCATGTGGGGTGAATCACGCTTTGCCCGCAAAGGAAATAACCTTTTTGGACAATGGTGTTCAACGCAACACTGTGGAATAATTCCTTTAAATAGAACACCGGGTAAAACACACGAGGTGGCCACGTTTAAACATATTAATGCCTCAATTCGCAGCTACCTACATAACATCAATACGCATCCAGCCTACCAAAAACTACGCATACTCCGCAGCCAATTAAGACACTTACAACGCCCGCTAAATGCTGAAATACTGGCTACTGGACTAGAAAATTATTCCGAACGTGGAAAGAATTATGTTGCAGAAATTCAAGCTATGATTAGAATAAATATCCCTCTCATGCAAAACACCCTAGTATTTCTACCAGAGAATCATTTCCTTAAAAAACACTTACCCTGACCTAGTCCATCCAGTAATCGACAAGACCATAAGCTATTTCTTTGATTCAGTAAGGACAATAACGACAACCGTTATTACAACAATGACCTCGTTTTAAATGGTACCACGCACTAAAAATACACTTCCCATTTTCAACGGTATAATCGATATTTTCAATCCAGGTGTCCGTGGGGTATTGCTTTGCTATCGCTAATGACTCAGGACACGATTTACCGAGTAATAGCGTTTTAATACGCGCACCTAACACGGTTATCAAACAGTCATAACACAGACAATCGGCAACACTATCGACTGTCATCATTAAGGGTAACTGAGAACACCAACATGACTTTCCTTTTCCCGCGTTATACTCACAGGAAAATACCTGCTGACAAACCGAGCACTGACTCTCTTTCATATTCTAATTTAATATCATTACTGTCATTAATCTCAACAAAGGCATACTCTAAAGTGAATTCTGGATCCGCCGTAAAAACACCCGATTCAACGAAGTTCCTTAACCACCCTTTAGCCTCTATTTTATCGCCAACTTTGAAACTTGAACGACAATACCGCATAATAAACTTAACCCAGAATTGAACCGGAGTATATCTTGCCTAAAGCCAGTGATTTAAAACAAGGAACCGCCATCGAAATTAATGGTGAACCCTATGCCGTAAAACAGATAGAAGTCAGAAACCCAACTTCACGTGGCGCCAGTACCCTGTACAAAATCCGTTACGCCCACATGAAGAGCAAACAAAAACTCGATCAAACCTATAAAGGCGATGACTTTCTTAAAGAAGCTGATTGCACCCGGATTCCAGTACAATTTTCATTTCAAGATGGTGCATCCTACACCTTTATGAATCTTGAAAGCTACGACCAATACAGTCTAAATACCGAGGACCTCGAAAGTCAAATAGCTTATATGCCAGAAGGTCTTGAAGGTATTATCATGCTCTTGCAAGATGATACACCCTTGGGCATTGAATTACCCACCAGCGTTTTACTGCAAATCACCGAAACGCCTCCTTCAATGAAAGGCTCAAGTGCCACAAAACGAACCAAAACTGCCCTACTTTCCACCGGACTGGAAGTTCAAGTTCCTGAATATATAGAAACGGATGAAATTATAAAAATAAATACTGAAACGGGAAAGTTCATGTCGCGTGCCTAGTCTGCCTAAACACTTTTTTACTGCCTCTCGACCGAGCGGGTAAATTTATAGCCGCTCCAAAGCACTGTTACTGACCCACAACATAAGCGCAATCCGCCCAGGCATCACCGGCTAACGCTATTAATTAGAAACGATAAACATGTACCTTTAACCCTCGCCCCGGTATTTTTTCTTTAAAAACAGCGGGTGGACTTATCGCTTTAACAAACTGACATTCCGGGCATTCTACCGATACTAATTCAGTTAAAAAATCATCCCTTAAGGCTGGGGAGTTCAGACAAAAAAGTAATAAGCTATTTTTTTTCATAAAGGAGGGAATTCGGCTCACTATCTTTCGGTAATCTCGTTTTATATCAACACTGCCTTTTTGATAAGACGGCGGATCGCAAATCAATAAATCATAGGGCCCGTGTTTTTTGATCCGACTAAAAGACTTGAAGATATCCATGCCTTCAAAAATAACTTTTTCAGTATTTTGCTGGTTTAAGCGGTGATTTTCACGCCCCTTTGCTAATGCGGCTTTATTCGTGTCAAAATTAACCACCTGCTCTGCACCACCGGCTATAGCCGCAACAGAAAAAGCACAGGTATAAGCAAATAAATTAAGCACTTTCTTATTCAACGCATGACGCTTAACCCAATCCCTACCTTGACGCATATCTAAAAACAAACCACTGTTTTGGGATGGTCCTAGTTGAATTTTAAATCGAAGGTCATTTTCCAGCGCAATGAGTTCTGAAATACGTTTGCCACGAATGTGTTCAAAAGAATCGCGCCTACGATATCGGTATTGGACCAATACCGACTGACTTTCAGGAATAGTGTCCATAAGTCTGTCTGCTATAGTATCCAACCATTGTGCATAACCTTCACTGAATACACTAATCAATATCACCGGTGGATACCAATCGATATTAATACCTTCAAAATCTTGATAAGCCTGCCCTCGACCATGAAATAAACGCTGAGATTCCTCACGATTTAATTGACTAAGCCCCGATGACTCGATTAACTCGATGATCAATTATTTATCTCCTCAAACCACTCACCCGCGGTACCTGCTGTAATTTAAACCTACCTCAAACACCCTCACCCCGGCTTGTTACGACAGCCTATTAGGGCGAATATAAAATAAAAAAAATACGCATAAAAAACCCACCGTTCATTAAGGTGAGGATCGCTTTCATAAAATAGGCACCCAACAGCATCTTGTACCGGATCAGGTTATTACACACAGCACCTTATCATCCATAATATCAATTTAACTACCCCTATTGAAACAATGGATGCTCACCTTACACGCCTCCTTGGATTTTTTCTTTGTTTCTCATAGTAATGAGAAGAATCGACATAAATATGCTATTTAACTCTTTACTAAGAACTTTATACCTTCCTTGAGGTCGCACATAGTGGTTGCAGTAGAAATCCTAAGGGGGCTGTCATGCGTTATACACTTATTCTTTTATTGACTATTTTCGTAACCCCTTCTTATGCTGACCGGCTGGAAAAAGAACACAACGACATGACATTTCTAGGCGAATCCCTCTTAGGTTGCGTTTCCGCAATGAGCCAATCTTATGATCAAACACCTTTTCAATTGACAGATCATCCTGAAAAGAAAGGAACCATTCAACACAACACGCTCATTTCAGAAATAAAACATTTAAGTTTTAACATTATTCAACACATTGACCCTAGTCGAACCACTGCTTTACTTGAAGAAACCTTAGCCATCAACAACACCCTCTATGCAACGCGACTAACGCATATTGAACGCGAACAGTTTTTAGTCAGTTGTTCTAAATTAGTTGCGCTTGTTTATCAAAAAGCCTAACAGGCTTAACGTTAAATCACTTGTTCTTAGAAAGCACATTTTTTTAACCTAAAAAAAAGCCAATCGCCTAAGACGATTGGCTTTATAAACCCTTTATTAATGCGTTGTACTACATTAATCTTCTTCCTCTTTTGGTTTAAATCCGAAGAAAAACCAAAGCAACGCTATAACGGCGCCAGCAAGCAAGCTAAACTGGATCGGCTTAACCAATGAAAACGGGGCATCTTCATCTGGAAATTTAAACTTCATTAGCGCACCTAAACTTGGATCATTAACCTGAATCGTTATCGACTTTGCCGGTAAATTTAAAAAGTGCACTGAACTACCATCATAAGGTTTACTGTTTCTAGCATCACCATCAGTCGTATGGTCATAAAGTACTGAAGTACTGATTTGCCCGGATGATAATTTACTGGCGATCGCTTGTTCTATTTGCTCTGTTGTCTTACCTTGTGTTGCGACAGAAATTGTCTGACCACCATCTACTGAGATATCAATACCACCCCCTGTCGCTTCTTTCATTTTTTCTTCAACATTAGCGAAAGCAGCAAGATACTCTACCGCTGCAGAATAAACAATATCTACAGCAACGGCCACTTTTGCAGCACTAAAACTCTGACCATGTAAATCATAAGTCATTTTTCCGTTGGTATAATCTCGGAAAGTCACTTTAAACAAGCTAAAACCTTCTTT
>DUCI01000010.1:0-1445 GCA_012959905.1 Methylococcaceae bacterium
CGGATAATAGTGATTTAGCGTGGCGAATTCGTCAGATGGTAGAGTACCGATGGTTTTTGCCTTTCCTGTCGCAAACAAGTTTAGTCATTTCTGAAGAACCCTTCTTTCTGCTGAATAATAGCTCTTGGGGGCAGGCGGGTACGAGTGAGAATCGTGTGTCGGCCATGCTTGATTTTAAATTAGATCAGCATACGCATTTAGGCCTGGGCTATTTAAATCAATATATCTTCCGTACTCACAAAGACAATCGAGTTAATCATACCTTATTGGTTAATATGGCCTTTAACTTCTGATTTACATAAATAAATATTGTATTTTTTAATGGTAGCGTAATGACAATCTTAAAATCTATTGGCAGTAAATTATATATTCTTTTAAGCCTTGTTCTGATGAGTTGCTCATTGGACTTCGTCGTTGATGATGTTGAAAGCAAGGCATTTTATTCATTGCCGGGTCTTGAGCATGGTTTAATTCAATCACCGATTAATATTTTATCCCAGGAACAGCATGATTTAGGGCGTCACAAGGTGACCTTGCATTTTGAAGATGTTATTAATGAAATTGAAAACTTAGGTCATACCGTACAATTGGATTTCGAAGCGGGAAGCACAATCACCAGTGACGGTATGACCTATGAATTCAAACAAATGCACTTTCATACCCCTTCAGAACACTTAGTTGATGGCGTGACTTATCCCATGGAGATGCATATTGTTAATTACCGAGATCCCTTATATGAAGGGGATCATCCACATTATTTAGTGATCGGTGTTTTATTTAAAATGGGTCAGGAAAATAAGTTTATCAGTGAATTTTTAGGAAAAATACCGGAAAAGCCACACAGTCACGCCGCTATAAAAAAAGGGGTAGTCCGATTACATGATCTTTTTAGCGCATCCTTAGAGGAAGAATTAAATAATTTTTACCATTACAAGGGTTCATTAACAACGCCGCCCTATACTGAAACGGTGAATTGGTTTGTGTTAAAGCATATTATTGAGGCATCGCCTGAGCAGATTTATGCCATTAATAAGATAGAGGGAAACAATGCTAGGCATATTCAGGGTGAGTACGGCAGAGTTATTGATTAATTAACTTTAGTTGCTGGGCCAGTCCCGAAAACTCGAGCGGAATCGGTGTGGAATGTATTGACCTATAATGCTATTGAAAAATAATACCGCACGGTTTTTTGTAAACAAACTATACGTTAAAGGTTTTTGAGCACAAGAATCTAATCATCCTTGACGAATCTGGTGTGCGTGAAGACTGAAGGGTGGGGACATTGTCTAAAGAAACCCATAGTTACTGTCAATAAATCGAAAGGGTAGTAGAAAGTGAGGCAGTGAAGGCGCTGTGAGACAAATTGCCGCGCGACAACGTGCCACATTTTCAATAGTGACTAATTTGCATAAAATAGAACCATATTTAAGATCTCCTCTTAAATT
>DUCI01000010.1:1562-8363 GCA_012959905.1 Methylococcaceae bacterium
GATGGCTTTTTCGCGCGACCGGATTAGAGGTTAGAAAATACAAGATACGGTCCAGGTATCGTCTCATCAAAGTGATTCAGGCAATAAAATTGAAGGAATTCATGCCCGACAGATTCAAAGTCAGTAGCGCGGAATTGTCGATGAACTAAGTGGGTGCCAGTGGCTTCTTTTTAAAGGGAAGGCGTGCATCGTAGTACTTCTTATAGGCCGAGTGATTTTCTTTTTCGTGCTGAATGAAGCGGTGTATCGCTTTTGAGAATTGAGGTTCTTGAATCCAGTGTGCTGAGTAGGTAGTGATCGGGGTAAACCCACGCACAATTTTGTGTTCGCCCTGAGCGCCAGCGTCAAAGCGATTCAGGTTGTGTTTGATACAATAGTCAATCCCTTGGTAGTAGCATGTTTCAAAATGTAAGCCACTGAATTCATCAAGGCATCCCCAATAGCGGCCATAAAGGGTGTCGTTTCCGGTAAACAATAGCGCCATTGCGACGGGTGATTTATTGCGTTCGGCAATGATCAGTAATAATTGTTGTGGCATGGTTTCTGCAATTTGTTTGAAAAATTCAAACGTCAGGTAGGGTTGGCTGTTTTTTTTCAGGTAGGTTAATTGATAAAACTGATAAAAATAGCGCCATTGTTGTTCAGTGATGGCGTGCCCTTTAACGGTTTTCATTTGGATCCCTTGTTCAGCGATACGTCGTCGTTCACGCTTTATTTGTTTTCTTTTTTTAGCGCGTAAGGTCGCTAGAAAATCGTTGAAATCGCGGTAGTTATTGTTAAACCAATGAAATTGAAAGCCGAGACGAATACTTAAGCCAAGACTTTGAAGTTGTTCTGCTTGTTCTGGAAGGGGAAAGAGACAATGCCATGAGGAGACTTGATAATTTTCAGCATGATTTTTAAGATAACTAAAAATCACCCGTGTTATTGATAGACGGTCGTGACCTTTCTTTATGATGATTCGATGACCCTGACAGGGTGTAAAGGGAATGCTAGTCAGCCACTTTGGGTAATAAATGTGTTGGTTGTTATGATAGGTATTGGCCCAAAGGTGATCGAAAACATATTCACCTTGAGAGTGAAATTTTAAATATAACGGCATCACAGCGATCAATTGTTGATCAGAGTAGACTAAAAGATGATGGGGTTGCCAGCCAGTTTCACGGCAAACGGATAAACTCTTTTCTAAGGCAAGTAAGAAGGCGTGTTGCAAGAAAGGATCGTTTTGACCGGTTATCTGGTTCCATTCATCTGCATTAACCGTGTCGATATGTTGAGTGAGTTTGATATCCATTCGATTAATGTCTTTTTATAATGAGTCGTTCTTTTGGATTAAAAATCATGGTCGGGATTAATTTCGATAGTTAGGATTATTTACAATTTTTAAGGTAGATTCAATGAGTCATTTGAAGAAAAATAAATTAACGCATAAATCTTCAGCAATGACTCAGCGGCAATTAATTCTGGGGTCTATTGACGGGGTCATTGTGATGATTATGACGGTGACTTCGGCTTCTTGGTTTTGATCGTTAGGGTATTTTTTTAAGATGCAGAATATGACATTCTCTCAAGCTTGTGAAAACAACAAGAAACCGATTCTTGAGCAGATCAAGGTTGTTTTTACCGTGCCCATAACCGTGTGGGAGATTGGTAGTGGTACTGGACAGCACGGCTGTTTCTTTGCGCAACAGTTACCCCATATCATTTGGCAGCCGACGGATTTACCGGTAAATTTGTCGGCTATTTCAGAGCGTGTTAAAGACAGTGCGTTGAAAAATATTAATCCGCCGTTGGCGTTAGATGTTAGAACAAGCCTTTGGCCTGAAAAGTGTATTGAAGGTTTATTTACAGCCAATACTTTCCATATCATGCATTGGGCTAGGGTCGTTAATTGCTTTGAGCAGTTAACCGTTAATTTGAAAGTAGGTGCATCGGTTGTCATCTATGGGCCGTTTAATGTTAACGATCAATACACCAGTGAAAGTAATGCTCATTTTGATCAGTGGTTAAAATTAAGAGATCCACAAAGCGGTATTCGTGATGTTGAGGATATTGTTTCTTTGGCTACAAGTGCCGGAATGATGTTGAGAAAAAACATTGCCATGCCGGCTAATAATCAATTACTTGTTTTTCAGAAACAACGTTGAAATCATAGCTCATGTTGCTTTCTTTTACGCCAAAAGGTAGCGCGACTCATCCCGAGGCTTTCTGCAGCGGGGTTTATTTTTCCTCGGTATTGGGTGAGTGCATTTTGAATCGCTGTACGTTCTTGTTCAACGGTTAATGCACCAGAAAAATGTATATTCGGGGTTGGGGGAAGGTTTTCTTGGGTTGTTTTGAACTCGGGAGGAAGCTCTGAATAATGAAGCGTACTTCCTTGGCCAACAACAAAAGCATATTCTAAGACATTTTGTAATTCACGGATATTACCGGGCCAAGAGTGATTGAGTAGTGCTTGCATGGCTTTAGGGGAAATTTTAGAGATGATGCGAAATTTCTTCAGGTTGTTTTGTTTGGTAAAGTGCCAGAGTAGTAGTTGGATATCTTCACGGCGTTCTTTAAGAGACGGTATGAAAATTGGAACGACACGTAGACGATACATTAGGTCGGCACGAAAGAGTCCATGAGTGACGCGTTCTCGGAGAGAATGGTGCGTTGCGGCAACAAGTCTGACATCAATGGTAACGCTTTGGGTGCCACCCACAGGTGTCAAGGTGCGTTCTTGAATGACGCGGAGTAGTTTGGCTTGTAATTCTAAAGGAAGTTCAGCGATTTCATCTAAAAATAATGTCCCTTTATGGGCGCGTTGAAATAAACCGATATGGTTGTTAACAGCACCGGTAAATGCACCTTTAACATGTCCAAAGAGTTCACTCTCCAGTAAATTAGCCGATAAGGTCGCACAGTTAATAGCTAGAAAGGGTTGCTTGTTACGGCTACTCAGAGCGTGTATAGCTTTAGCGACTAATTCTTTTCCAGAACCACTATCACCCCGGACAAGAACTGTGGAGTCGGTTCTGGCTGCATTTTCTATGATTTGAAAGACCGGTTTCATTTTGGACGACTGGCTAAGGATGCCGTGGAAATTCATCTCAGCTGTAGCTATATCGGTAGGGGGAAAGGTGTTGTCAGGCGTTGAGGGGTGTTCTGACAAAACCAGTAGATGGCCTATTTTTTGTTGTGTTGCTGTCAGAAGAGCGTGTGTCTCTAGGATAAAAGGGGTGTTGTTAAGCAGTATGGTTTTGGGTTCGGTGTCAGTGACGCTGGGGTTAAATAATTCAGTTGGACAGATTGTGCCTATCAAGTGCTTGTTGATAGGTCGTAATAAGTGAGCAGTAGTAGCATTGCTATATAAAATGATTTGTTGTTGATCAAGTAATAAAAAATGGCTTGTTTCAAAAGCTTTTAATAAAGAGAGAATGAAGCGATTGTCGCGGTGCTGTAGGAGCCATTGATCAAAAAGACGTTGAGGCGGTGTGGTTAGGGGCATAGTTGTTTCTCTAGTGTTTCATTGAAACATTACAGAAACAATCACAAAAGTACAAATATTAATTTTTTAGCCTATTATCAATGACTTAGAGCTTTCATGTATTGTTGGCATTGGATTTGCATTTAGTTTATTATGATTAAAGCGTGAAACGCTGCTTTGTTATGGTGGTTTTGAGATTCTAGGGAGATAAATTTAAATGTTTTTTAAACAGTTTTTTGATGAGGATACGTGGACTTTTACCTATTTTTTAGCGGATGAGCTTAGCCAAGAAGCGGTTATTATTGATCCTGTTAAAGGGCAGATAGAGCATTATCTGAATTTAATTAACGATATGGGGGTTACCTTAAAGTATGCGTTGGAGACACACGTTCATGCAGACCATATTACCGCCGGGGGCTTATTAAGAAATAACTTGGGGACTCTAACCGGTGTCGGTGCAGCGTGTGGTGCAGAATGCGCCGATATTCAGATCAATCCTGGCGATGTATTGACTTTCGGGGGGAATGAACAAATTAGAGTGATTGGGACGCCAGGGCATACCCCTGGGAGTGTTAGCTTCTATTGGCGCGATCGTATTTTTACCGGGGACTCACTGTTGATAGGCGGCTGTGGACGGGTGGATTTTCAAGGCGGTGATGCGGGTGCACTTTATGATGGCATTACGACACAGTTATTTACCTTACCCGATCAGACTTTGGTTTATCCAGGGCATGATTATCAGGGCAATGAAGTGAGTAGTATGGGTCAAGAACGTCGCCATAATTCGCGCTTAGCGGGTAAATCCAGAGCGCAATTTATTGCTTTGATGAATAATTTAAATTTACCGCATCCTAAATATATTGATCAGGCCGTACCGGCCAATAAAGTCTGTGGATTAGATGAATCAGAGCGACAAGATGCCAAGGTTAAGGCAATTTCTACAGGAAATTCAGCTCAAACAATGGTTTTAGAGGCACGCCAACAAATTTGTGAAATTAGTGTTGGTCAGGCAGAAATAGAAATGCAACAGCGCGATGATTTGGTGATTATTGACGTACGAGAAGAAAATGAATTTGTGTTAGGACATATTAATCAGGCAATCCATATTCCTCGCGGTATTTTGGAGTTTAAACTACAAAATATCAATAAATTAGCGGACAAAATGACTCCTGTACTGTTATATTGCGGGAGTGGTGCTCGTTCTGCATTGGCAAGTGTTGCTCTGCAGCAATTAGGTTACGGTAAGGTGATGTCCTTAGCCGGAGGCTATAAAGCGTGGAGTCTAAAGTAGAATGACAATAACTGATGGGTATGGACCTGGTTAGAGTTGATTTAAATGATTAAACTGATAATAGTTAAACTGAGGGGGAGTTATTAATGGCGACAAGTAAAGTAAAAGAAACTAAGGCTAAAACGGCGGCAAAGAGTAAAGCTAGTGCGGCTAAGACCAAGGTCAAAGCTAGTGCGGTTAAGACCACGGTCAAAGCGAGCGCATCGAAAGCTAAAGCAAGTGCTGTGAAAGCGGCAACAGCAACAAAAGCAACGGTGGCAAAAGTAAAAGCCAAGGTTCAGTCGACTGTTCAAAGTGCAGCAAAGGTAAGTCATTATCCGGTGTTGATTATCGGCGGAGGAGCAGCCGGTGTTTCGGTAGCTAATACGTTGCGTAGAAAAAGCACGTTGTTGGAAATAGCCTTGATAGAACCCTCAGAACAACACTACTATCAACCGGGGTTTACCATTATCGGTGGTGGCGCTTATAGTTTAAAGAAAGCGACAAAACAGGAAGCAGACCTCCTGCACCCGAGTATTATTTGGGTAAAAGATTTTGCAGAAACGTTTGAACCGAAAAAGAATTCAGTGCTACTCAAGTCAGGTGATACGATTACTTATGATTATTTGGTGGTTTGTCCTGGGTTACAACTGGATTGGGATAAAATCAGCGGTCTTGAGGAAACGTTAGGTAAGAATGGTGTGTGTAGTAATTATTCACATAAACATGTTGAATATACTTGGGAATGTATCAAGGGATTAGAGTCAGGAACGACCTTGTTCACGCAGCCACCGATGCCGATAAAATGTGCCGGTGCGCCACAAAAAATAATGTATTTGGCAGCCGATCGTTTTCGTAAAAAAGGTATCTTAGATAAGTTTGATATTCAATTTTGTAATGCGGGCCCGGGTATGTTCGGGGTGCCTTTCTTTGCTAAGGCATTGAGTAAAGTGATTGCAGATTATGGTATTACCACGAATTTTGGCAATAATCTTGTTGCGATTGATGGTAAAGCCAAAAAGGCTACTTTTGAAGTCACTGACGGTGACGGTAAGAAAAGTACAGTCACGAAAGATTTTGATATGATTCATGTGACACCGCCGCAAAGTGCGCCTGATTTTATTAAATCTAGCCCATTGGCTAATGCAGGGGGGTGGGTTGATTTGAATGACCGAACCCTACAACACAATAAGTTTGCCAATATATTTGGGCTGGGGGATGCAGGATCAACACCCAATGCTAAAACAGCGGCGGCTGTGAGAAAGCAAGTGCCAGTTGTGGTAAAAAATATATTGAGATTGATTGAAAATGAGGCTGTTCAGGAGGGATACGACGGGTATGGGTCCTGTCCTTTAACCACCTCGTTAAATACCGTGATGTTGGCGGAATTTTCATACGGTGGCAAAGTAACACCTTCTTTCCCTAAATTAGATCCACGGGAAAATCGTTTTATCTGGTGGATTGGTAAGAAAATAGGTTTTCCTTGGCTGTATTGGTATTGGATGCTTCCAGGACATACCTTAGATATACCCAGCAAAGAATCTTATGCGGAAGAGTTTTTAGACAAAGACTAATATGCATTGTCAGGATAAAGGGGATTCTCGTGTATGGTGAAATTCCCAATTTTCTCGAAAATACCTTGTCCAGGGATGGCAAGGTATTTCCCAATTCTTCATTGGCTTCGGTTTTATTCTTACCGTGATCTGAACGGTGACTTATTTGCCGGTGTTATTACGGCTATTTTATTGATTCCTCAAGGCATCGCGTATGCCATGGTTGCTGGGCTACCTGTCCAAATGGGTTTGTATGCCAGTATCTTGCCACCATTTTTTTATGCATTAACTGGAACCAGTCGCGTTTTGTCGGTAGGACCGGTTTCTATTGCTGCCATTATGGTCTTAGCCGCACTATCAGTGCCCGAGGTAAGTGCCTTAGGTCGGCCTATGGAAAGTGCCATTATTTTGGCGGCCGAAGGCGGCATCATTTTACTGCTGATGGCGGTTCTTCGCTTAGGTGGGATTGTTAAATTTATTAGTCATCCGGTTTTAACGGGTTTTACCAG
>DUCI01000011.1 GCA_012959905.1 Methylococcaceae bacterium
ATTCTATACGAGATTTATACAAATAACAATTATTTTTTTTAATACTTTACCCGCGGCCGATTCTATTAAGTATTTTAAAACTGTATTCAAAAGACACCGTTTTATCATCAATAACCTTTAAATTAGCGACCTCCCGCCAATGTGAGCTTTTCGTTTCTGGAAAAAAAACATCACCCTCAAAAGTACTGTTTATTTGTGTTAAATAAATCCTATCCGTTAACGGTAACAAGGTTTTATAGATACCTGAGCCGCCAATAACCATTATTTCTGTAGCATTTTTATGTGCTTTTAATGCTTGCTCTATACTCGAAAAAACCTGACAACCGGATGGTGAGTAGGCTTTATTTCGACTAATAATTATATTTGTCCGCCCCGGTAAAGGGCGACCAATGGATTCAAATGTTTTTCGACCCATTAAAATGGGCTTACCCATGGTTATTTCTTTAAATCTTTTTAAATCCGCTGACAAATGCCAAGGCATTTGGTTCTCCAAGCCAATAACCCGATTATTAGCCATCGCAACAATAATGGAAAGCTTCATCGCTAAACCGCTACCGGAGCTTTAATGTGGGGATGAGCGTCATAACCCGTAATAACAAAATCTTCAAAGACATAATCAAAAAGGCTCTGTGGCTTTCGTAACACGGTCAGTGTCGGTAACGCTCTGGGTTCTCGTGTTAATTGCAATTGCGCCTGCTCTAAATGATTTAAATATAAATGAGCGTCCCCGCCGGTCCAGATCAATTCACCGGGTAATAAATCACACTGCTGAGCCAACATGTGTGTTAGCAAAGCATAACTCGCTACATTAAATGGAAGCCCTAAAAAAATATCACAAGAACGCATATTAAACATGCAACTTAATCGACCTTCAAGGACATAAAACTGAAAAAAATAATGACAGGGGGGCAAAGCCATTTGATTGATGTGAGCAACATTCCATGCACTGACAATATGGCGCCTTGAATCCGGGTTGTTTTTTATTTGTTCAACCAATAATGATAATTGGTCAATGGTTTCACCCTCATTTCCAGGCCAAGCTCGCCACTGTTTACCGTATACATCGCCTAATTCACCGCTTTCATCAGCCCACTCGTCCCAAATTCGAACACCCTTTTCTTTCAAATACCTTATATTTGTCTGCCCTGAAAGCAACCAGAGCAGCTCATGAATAATCGAAGGTATATGAACCTTTTTTGTGGTGACCAACGGAAACCCTTGTGCTAAATCAAAACGCATTTGTCGCCCAAAAACACTTTTCGTCCCCGTGCCCGTGCGATCTGTTTTAATGCTTCCGTTATCAAGAACGTCCTGAAGTAAGGCTAAATATTGCTGCATGTTTTTTTCTTATAGGCAAAATAAAACAACAGGGCACCGATCAAAATCATTGGCAAGGTTAAGAGTTGTCCCATCGTTACCCAACCAAACGCGATATACCCTAAATGGGCATCCGGTAAGCGGAAAAACTCGATAAAAAACCGCGAACAACCATAACCCATAAAAATCAACCCCGTGGGGGCCATATAAGGACGCTCTTTAGCTGTAAACAACCACAGCACAACAAACATCAACAAGCCCTCAAGCAACGCCTCATAAAGCTGAGAAGGGTGCCGAGGCAAATGGTCTACGCGTGGAAAAATAACACCCCACGGCAAGTCTGTTGTTTTACCCCACAACTCACCGTTTATAAAATTAGCAACACGCCCTGAAAACAAGCCCACACAAGATAAAGGTGCAAGAAAATCAATAAGTTGCAGTAATTTACAGCCATATTGTCTAGCCATAAACCAATAGGCAACAAACACACCTATCACGCCACCATGTAATGACATCCCGCCTTGCCATATCTTTATTATCAAAATCGGATCAGCAATAAAAACATCAAAGTTATAAAACAACTGATAACCAATACGCCCCCCCAACATAGCACCCATGGCACCGTAAAAGACCAAATCATCAACGGCTTCAACAGTAATGGGTGCATACGGCTTCTGAGCTCTAATGCGCCCTAAAAACCAGACGCCCGCAAAACCAAGCAAATAACTTAAGCCATACCAATGAACCTTAAGTGGGCCTAAACTAAATGCGATGGGGTCAATATCACCTACATTAAACATAACAACCCTTTAAACGTCTAAATTATTAACATCAAGTGCATTTTTAACAATAAAGTCCCGTCTTGGCTCGACAACATCCCCCATCAAGGTAGTAAAAACCTCATCTGCTGCGACCGCATCTTCTATCGTTACTTTTAATAACCGCCTAGAGGCCGTATCCATGGTTGTTTCCCAAAGTTGATCTGGGTTCATTTCACCCAATCCTTTATAGCGTTGTATTTGTTGCCCCTTTTTAACTTCTCGCATCATCCAATCAAAAGCATCTTGAAAGTGAGAAACCTGATGTTGCTTGTCGCCTATTTGAATCATTGACTCATGACTAAAAAGACTCATCGTGCTTTCCGCATATTGGGCAATACAATAATAACCTTGGCTATGAAAAAATTCCGGTGGGACCACAAAGGTTTTGGTTACACCGTGTAATTTTTTTTCAACCACTAAACCAAAGCCATTTTCACTCTGTTTAGCGCTAATTTTAAATAGCGATGTTGATCGCGAAGCATTTAATTTTTCTTGCATGTTTTGTGCCCAAGCATCTAAGGCATCTTGGGTTTGTTGTTCCTTGTTAAAAGGTGATTCCAACATTAACTGTTTTAAAAACTGCTCATCAAACCGACGCGATGATTTATTAACAACCGCTTGAGCCTGACTAAATTGATTAGCTAATATTTCTAAGCCCTGGCCTTGTATAACGGGTGTTTCTTCATTAAGAATTAACCTTGCTTTATCTAATGCCAGTTGAATTAAATATTGATCTAATCCTGCATCATCTTTTACATAATGGATTTGCTTGCCTTTCTTAATTTTATAAAGTGGCGGTTGTGCGATATAAATGTAACCTCGTTCTATTAACTCGGGCATTTGACGATAAAAAAATGTGAGTAATAACGTTCTGATGTGAGACCCGTCCACATCCGCATCGGTCATAATAATAATTCGATGATAGCGTACATTATCGGCATTAAACTCTTCTTTTCCTATTCCACACCCTAACGCGGTAATTAACGTTCCAACTTCTTCAGAAGAAATCATTTTATCAAAACGCGCTTTTTCAACATTTAAGATCTTACCTTTTAACGGTAAAATAGCCTGTGTTCGCCGATCACGTCCCTGTTTAGCAGAGCCGCCCGCAGAGTCCCCTTCCACAATAAATATTTCTGAATTTTCAGGGTTTTTTTCCTGACAATCGGCTAATTTCCCAGGCAAACCAGCAATATCTAATGCCGTCTTACGTCGTGTCATTTCTCGTGCTTTTCTTGCAGCATCTCTTGCACGCGCGGCATCAATTATTTTACCAACTATAATTTTTGCTTTTTGTGGGTTTTCTAATAAAAACTCTTGCAGCCGTTCATTCATCGTCGACTCAACAATAGGCTTCACTTCAGAGGAAACCAATTTATCTTTTGTTTGCGAAGAAAACTTAGGGTCTGGAACTTTTACTGACAACACGGCGGTTAAGCCTTCTCGAGCGTCATCACCGGTCATCACTATTTTTTGTTTTTTAGCGAAGCCTTGTGACTCTATATACTGATTTAAGGTTCTTGTTAACGCTCCTCTAAAGCCTGCCAAATGACTCCCGCCATCGCGCTGAGGTATGTTATTGGTATAACAAAATATATTTTCCTGATAGGAGTCATTCCATTGCATCGCAACCTCAACAACAACCTCATCTTTTTCAACATTAAAATAAAAAACATCTTCAAACAATTCTTGCTTGTTTTTATTTAAATGCTCAACAAAAGCGCGGATACCGCCTTCAAATTCAAAAAGGTCTTTTTTGTCAAAACGCTCATCCACTAAACAAATTCTGACCCCTGAATTTAAAAAAGATAATTCGCGTAATCGCTTTGCTAAAATATCATAGTGAAAATTTCTATCCGAAAAAGTATCTAGGCTAGGAGTGAATGTTATTTTTGTTCCCGTAACCTTACTTTCTTCGCGTTTTTCTATATCACCCTGGGGCTCACCTTTTTTATACGTTTGTACATAACGATGTCCGTCTCGATTAATCTCTAAAACCAGTTTTTCAGACAAGGCATTAACCACAGACACCCCAACACCGTGCAAGCCGCCCGAAACCTTATAAGAATTGGCATCAAACTTACCGCCCGCGTGTAACACCGTCATAATAACTTGAGCCGCTGAGCACTTTTCTTCTTCGTGATAATCAACCGGTATGCCCCGGCCGTCATCGGAAACACTAATAGAGTTATCTGCATGAATAACCACGCGTACCTCAGTACAAAAACCGGCCAGTGCTTCGTCAATGGAATTATCAACCACCTCAAAAACCATATGGTGCAAGCCTGTTCCATCATCGGTATCGCCAATATACATACCCGGTCTTTTTCTTACCGCGTCTAATCCCTTTAATACCTGAATACTAGAACTGTCGTATTGTTCTTTGCTGCTCATAATCTAGCCTTTTTGATTAATTTGTACGTTCCACGTGAAACAATTATGCTTCTGTTACCACGCCTTGTTCCACGTGAAACATTTTATGATTTCCTTTCGGTAAATCATTTTTAAAACTTTCTGGGTCTGTTGCGGTTAAAAAGACCTGGACATTCATATCATCCAAACAACGAAAAACCTTTTCTTTACTGCGCCGGTCTAATTCCGCTGTTAAGTCGTCGATCATAAAACAACCCATTTGTTGGTTGTTTTCTTTTAACATGAGCACTTGCGCCATACTAAGTGCCAAAACAAGCATTTTCAATTGACCTCGGGACACATAGTCTTTTGCTTGTCTCTTTTGAACCAACACACTAAGATCACCGCGGTGAGGACCGAGTCGGGTATAGCCATATCGTAAATCTTTTTCTATGGATGTGTGTAAGACTTGTTCGTAGGTAAAAGCGGCATCCCATCCTGCGTTAATTTTTATCTCTATTTCTGTTATCCCTAACAACTGCTCACTGACTAATAAAAAATAAGGCTTTAATTGCTCGAGATAATCACAACGACATTGTTGAACTATTGTACCGTAATATGCGAGCTCAGGCTCCCAAACCCTAACCTCATTTAGTACTTTGTTTTTCAAGGCGGCATTCCTTTGTGTCAAGGCTGTCTTAAACCGGCGCCAAATAGATAAAAAGGCTGGATCTAAATTAAAAACGCCCCAATCCATAAACTCACGTCTGATTTGCGGTCCTGCATCCAATGTTCGATAGCTTTTGGGATGAATAATTTGCAACGGAAAACAATACGCTATCGATGCTTTTGATTTAACCGTTTGCTGATCTATTCGGGTCACTAATTGACCCGAATGATATTGAATTCCTATCGTCGTGTTATTTTTTTTGGCTTGGCTGACCTTGCCGGAAACAATAAATTGGTTGGCGTTGAAGTTAATAACTTTAGATAAATCAGTGCTACGAAAAGATTTAGCACGCCCCATTAAAAAAATAGCTTCTAATAACGCGCTTTTTCCACTTCCGTTTAAACCATAAATAAAATTAAATTGAGCCGCCGGCTCAATACGGGCTTTAACTATATTCCTGACATTAAAAACATCCAGTGTTAACAATCCCATTGGCAGTGATTACAAGCGCATGGGCATCACAATATATTGATAACTGGAATCAATGGGGTCTTCAATAACGCAGGCACTCATGTTGGTTGATAAAGACATATGAATAACGTCTGATTCTAAATTTGAAACAGCATCCAATAAATATTGCGCATTAAAAGCAATAACAAAATCTTCACCAGAAAATTCAATCGGTAAATTTTCTTCCGCTTCTTCGTGATCAGGATTATACGCTGCCACTTTTAAAGTTGATCCACTAAAATTGAGTGAAACGCCTTTAAATTTTTCATTGGACAAAATTGAGACACGGGTTAAAGCATCTTTTAAATCTTTCCTATTCACTGGAATAATCGATTTAAACTCTTGTTGAAAAACTTTACTAAAATCAGGGTATTTTGCATCAATTAATTTTACCGAAAAAGAAAGCTTCTCAAAATCCAATCGAACGTTACTGGCCGAAAGTTGTAATGATAATAATTGCTCTGAATCACTCATTAATCGGCTTAACTCAATAACCCCTTTCCTAGGAATAATAAAAGAAGCTTCTATTTCATTGGCTTCCGTTAGCGGCTCATTATAGAGTGCCAACCGATGTCCATCTGACGCAACGATCTTTAATTGTTGATTGGTTATGGTCACTAATATGCCATTTAAGTAATATCTTACATCTTGATTTCCCATGCAGAACAAAGACTTAGACAATGCTTTATTGAGTTGAGCAATCGGCATGGACAACGTGGTATGAAGGTTTTTTTCATCAAACGCAGGATAATTAATAGCCTCTAACGTTGTTAATGAAAAACGACTTCGTCCGGAAACGATTTTTAATTTATCTTTATTGAGTTCGATATTAATTTTTGATTCAGGCGGTAATAAACGAATAATATCTAATATTTTTCGTGCCGGAACTGTTATTGCACTGTTTTCAGTTTCTTCAATTTTTATATCTGCTACCAATTGAATTTCTAAATCAGAACCCGTTAAGGTTAAAATACCCGCATTCATTGTTAGCAAAATATTAGACAAAATAGGCATCGTTTGTCTTTTTTCAATAACATTTACAATTTGCTGTAAAGGTAAAAGAAAAACTTCTCGATTAATCGTAAATTTCATAGGGTTACTTCATTATTAAACATTAATGATGGAATAAATTTAGTGCGTTAATATCCGCACTAAGCTCGTATAATCATCAGCCATTCTGGAATCCGTTTCTTTAAGTTCATTAATTTTTTTACACGCATTAATGACCGTCGTATGATCTCTTCCACCAAAAGACTCACCAATTTCAGGTAAACTGTGACCGGTTAATTCGCGTGCTAATGTCATCGCTAACTGACGCGGACGAGTTATCGAACGGGTTCTTTTTTTAGAATGTAAATCCGAAACTCTAATTTTAAAATATTCAGCCACAGTCTTTTGAATATTATCAATCTGTACCAACTTATCTTGAATAGCAATTAAATCATTTAAAACTTCTTTAGTGAATGCAATGGTTATTTCTTTTCCTGTGAAATGTGCATTAGCAATAACACGTCTTAATGCACCCTCTAAATCCCTAACATTTGAGCGTATTTTTTTACCGATAAAAAAAGCAACCTCTTGCGGTAAATCAATCTTAACCGTGGCTGCTTTAGACATAAGAATGGCTGCTCGTGTTTCTAAATCGGGTGGATCTATGGATACCGGTAAACCCCATCCAAATCTTGATTTAAGCCTGTCCTCTAACCCATTGATTTCCTTAGGGAATTTATCAGAAGTTAAAACAATTTGATGCTTATTGTCTAAAAGCGTATTGAAGGTATGAAAAAATTCTTCTTGAGAACGTTCTTTTCCTGCAAAAAACTGAATGTCATCTATCAATAAAACATCAATATTACGATAAAAATTTTTAAATGATGACATCGTATTGTGCTGCAACGCTTTCACCATATCTTGTACAAACCGTTCAGAATGAAGATAAATGATTTTAGCCTCAGGGTTTTTAGCTAAAACAGTATTTCCAATAGCATGCATAAGATGGGTTTTTCCCAATCCAGAACTGCCATAAATTAATAAAGGATTATAAGCCTCCCCTATATTTTCAGTAACTTGTGTGGCCGCGGCTTTAGCTAATTGATTCGATTTGCCAACAATAAAATTTTGAAAATTAAATTGTCTATTTAAATTATTAGGGGCATGTTTAATTAGGGGTCTTTTTTTTAGGGTAGTAACCGATGTCTGGGTATTAGCTTGTAATGAGGGTTGTTTAGATCCAATTTCAAGGTGAACAATCAGTTCCTCTTTTAGTAAATCGGTAACGATGCCCA
>DUCI01000012.1 GCA_012959905.1 Methylococcaceae bacterium
TCCGTTTTTCATGATAGTCAGCCGTAAATCATGCCACGAGGCGAGAAGCTAAAACCAAAAAAGATCAATGGGTACAGGCAATGGTTGAACGGCGAGGTAAAAAATGCACTGCTGTTGCTTTAGCGAATAAAACGGTAAGAACAGCTTTTACTATGCTTACTCAAAACACAGAATATAAAGCTGAATTAATTTAGTTTTAACAAAAGTTCAATCAACAAAAATGCATAATTAAAGATAAAAATCAGCCCGTTAACGCAGTCGACAACACAGAGCTTCGAGCTCGCAGGATAGATTTGCACACGGGTACACGTAAATATCTCAGAGTCTGAGTTAGCTACTCAACTAGAGCTCGTACATAAGTTCGCATTTGTTTTCTTTTATTGGCAGGTTGTTGTTGATATTGGGGAGTTCACATAAGATTGTCACCTGTGAACGAATTTCCCTTCCGCAATCACCGCGCCACCTAAAGAAATGGACCTCATTAAATTGGACAGTCCAATCAATGAGTTCCATTTCTACCTATTCTGGATACACATTTTTACGTGCAAAAAGATGACCCTTAACTCAAAACCATAGGGTGCTCTGAGGAACAAAGCGCATCAATTGCGATATATCAAAACCCAATATGCTGGGAAATAAAGCTTGTCCACTGCGATATATCAAAATCCAATATACTGGGAAATAAAGGTTGTTCACTAGCAGGTGCTGGTAATTCGACTTTATCTTCAGATAAATCGTTACTCATAAAATCACCCCAGTCCACACGTTCTCGCATTTCCTGTTGTATAGTTGCCGGTACAAATGCTTTGCCTTGACGTTGTTGCCAACCGCCTCCCAAGGCTTTATAGACCGAGATCAGGCTGGTGTTTATTCTGCCTCTACGGTCGGTCAGTGTGTCTTGTTGGCGTAGTAGGGTTTCCTGAGTATCCAGTATTCGGGTGTAGTTTACGGCACCGTCACGGTACTGAATTTGTGCCAGTTCAACAGCGCGTTCGGCGGCTTGTACGCTTTCCTTGAGATATTTTACTTCGCCTTGAGCACCCATAAAAGCCGCAGCGCCATTTTCGACTTCTCTAGCTGCAATTAGTATTGTGTTTTGGTAATTTACAATCAACTGTTGAAACCGGGCATCTTGAACCCGAACATCGTTGCGAATACGTCCGTAATTTAAAATATTCCAATTAACCGAAGGACCGACAAACCAGGTAAAGCTGCTACCGCTAAATAAGTCGCCGAGGTGAGCACCGTTAGAAAGAAAACTACCTTTATCGCTGGATCGCATGCCGACTGAACCCAGCAAAATAAACCGAGGGAATAGTTCTGATTTAGCAATACCAATTTTGGCGCTTTGAGCCGCTGCTTGTAGTTCAGATAAACGCACGTCGGGTCGCCGGAGTAGTAAATCTGCGGGAATTCCAAGTGCTACTGTTTCTGGCGCCACGGGAATTTTTTTAGTGCCTACCAATAGATTTTCCAGATTACTCGGTGGTAGACCTAATAGTGTACTCAAAGCATAGCGAGTTTGTTTTATAGCAGTCTCCAATGCCGGGATCGTCGCTTCCGTATTACGCAATAGGGTCAAAGCCTGCATCGGGTCGAGTTCTGTAACGGCACCGTTGCGGAAGCGAATATCGGCGATGCCATAACTCCGGTTTTGGGTTTCGACATTAGTTTCGGCAATAGCTAAACGTTCCTGGAATATGCGTAGATTAATATAAACCGTTGCAACTTCTGCTGTCAGCGACACCAGAATATCATCGTAGTTAGTGATTGATGCGCCAAGATTAGCCTGGGCCGATTCTGTACCACGACGAAATCGTCCCCAAAAATCCAGTTCCCAGGCCGCATCGAAGCCAACATTAAAGTCCCAAAAGCGGCGGTCAGCACCGGCTCCGTTGGCCGCATTTTTACTTAGCGTATTGTAAGTAGCATTGCTATTTAATTCCTGGGTCTGTGGGTACTGCGTTCCTTGGGCGATGCCCAATTGCGCGCGGGCTTCCAATATGCGCAGACCGGCGAGATGCAGATTTAAGTTTTGTCGGTAAGCTGTTTCGACTAGGTTTGTTAGTACCGGATCATCAAAAATAGTCCACCAGTCGTGGTAATTAACTTGTTTGTTGTTTGTTACTACGGAGTTGTTTTGATTAAGCCAGTGATCAGCGATGGGGGCACCGGGTTTTTTGAAATCAGGCCCAACCGCGCAAGCACTGATTTGTAGACAGCCGATTATTAACAGGATTTTTTTAACGGTGGATAAATAATGCATGAATTAAGTTTTTTTTAGTGCTTAGCTCTTTTGATGGTTGTATTGGCTGGGATATACGCTAAATTTAACATCTGACCAACTGAACAACAAGTAAAAGTTACTAAGCGTTACTGTATTAAAATATCAAGGAGTTTAAAATGTTCCGAAACCTCTTTTCTATTGCTGTATTAGTCATTATATTATTCGGTTGTGAGCAGGCACCACCGTCACCGGAACAGATCAGAGCCATTAAGACGATTACCGTTGCTGAGCCTGTCAATACCGGTAAGCGTAAGTTTTCGGGGGTAGTAATGGCCACTGAATATACGCAATTGAGTTTTGAAGTTACCGGTAATGTACAATCGGTCAATGTCGATATTGGTGAGAAGGTCAGTAAAGGCCAGCAATTGGCGACGCTGAATCCTAAGGATTTTACACTGGATCTGAAAGCCGCAACTGCGGATTTAGGTAAGGCTAGAGCCGGTGTGGAATACAAGCTCATCGAATATAAGCGAGAGCTTTCAATTTTTGAACAAGGCGCTGGCAGTCAACGTCAGGTCGACAGAGCTAAATATCAGCACCGAGTAGCTCAGGCGGCGGTTAAACTCACTCTGGCCAAAGTAAAACTCGCCAAATACGATTTATCTAAAACCGTTTTAACAGCGCCCTACAATGGTCATATTGCTCAGCGTATGGTTGAGCCTTACATGGAAGTCCAAGTTGGACAGGCGGTGTTTCGGGTTGATGCCGAAGGCTCAATGGATGTACAGCTGGGTGTACCCGAAACTGTCGTTAATTTTTTGAGTGTAGGCACTGCTGCAGCGATTAAATTTCCATCGACATTTGAGCAATCATTGATCGGGGAAATATCTTATCTGGGTTCTGCGGCAGGGAAAGATAATTTATTCCCTGTTAAGGTCGCGATGCATACGCAACCTGAAATGGTTTCGCCGGGTATGACGGCGGAAGTAACCCTTACGATCAATAACGAAGGCCAAAAACAAGGTTATTTGATACCACCGGTTGCTATCACTCCGATAGTTGGCGTCGCTCAACAAGGCTATGTTTATGTCTACCAGCCGAAAACTTCAACAGTAAAAAAGGTACAGATAAAAATTGCGGGTGGTCAGAATAATATGGGTAATGTTTATGAAGGGCTGAACCCCGGAGATGTCATTGCCGTGGCCGGGGTCAGTTTTCTTGCCGAGGGTATGAAGGTTAAACTGATGCAAGAAATACCCAGCCCTGAGCAAGGCGAATAATCATGTTTAGCATTACCCGCTTTGCTATAGACAATTCCCGTTTAGTGGTTATTTCGGTGGTGATGATTGTATTCGGTGGCATCTATTTATACCAGGATTTTCCTCGTTTGGAAGATCCATCGATCATCATTCGTGAAGCGGTGATTTCAGCACAATTCCCAGGTATGCCACCGGAACGTATCGAAAGATTGATTACCCGGCCGATTGAGGAGAAAATTAGAACCATCGGCGAAGTCGATGAAATCAAACGTTCGCGCTCAAAATTTGGCGAAATGCTGACTCATGTGACTATTAGGGACGAAGTCCCGTCTGCCGACCTGCCCGCAGTTTGGAAATTGATACGTAATCGTATGGCCGACTTAAAACCGCAATTACCACAGGGAACAATCGGTCCGGTTGTCAATGATGAGGTCGGCGATACTGCTGTGGCAATCATTGCATTATGGAGCGAAGGCTTTACTATGGCGGAAATTTACGAGGTTGCTCGCAACGCTCGGCAATTATTGTCGACTTTACCCGGCACAAAAAAAGTTACCTTACGCGGGGTTCAAGACGAACGCATTTACCTAAATATCACCAATGCAAAAATGGCGCAATACGATATCGAACCTAATGCCATTAGCTCGACGCTGACGTCCCAGAATGTTATCTTGCCATCCGGAAAAGTTAATGTTGACGGCGTTGAATTTATCATCGAACCCAGTGGTCGATTTAATGATTATCAAGAAATAGGCGAGGTATTAATTCCAGTAGGCGATGGTAAAGTAGTGCCGCTGGAAGATATTGCGACGATTGAAAAAGGCTATGTCGATCCACCCAATAAACCGGTTTATTATAATGGCAAACCGGCCATCATACTGAGTGTATTTTTACTGAAACAAGTTAATGCCGTTTCTTACGGCGAACTCTTAACGGACAAACTCCATGAGATAGAACAAGCGTTGCCTTGGGGGTATGTTTTTGAATATGCCACTTACCAGCCGGAATTAATTCAAACTTCCGTCGATAATATGGTTATGAATGTTGTCGAAACAGTGATTATCGTTTTGATTGTTGTGGTTGCTTTTCTGGGATTGCGTACCGGTTTGATTGTGGGTTCCTTTGTGCCGTTGGTCATGCTCTTTGGCGTGGTTATGATGTCGGTCTTTGAAATTGAAATGCAAAGAATGTCACTGGCAACGATGATTATTGCGCTGGGCATGTTAGTCGACAATGGCATTGTCACGGCTGAGGATATCAGAACCCGGATGGAGTATGGAACACCGCGGCGAGATGCGGTTTTACAAGCCGGTGAAACTTTAATGATACCTTTATTGACCAGTACCTTGACCACGGTATTTGCCTTTCTACCAATGATCTTAATGGAAGGCAGTACCGGTGATTATACTAAGTCACTCGGGCAGGTTGTTGCGATACTGTTATTGGGTTCGTGGTTTTTCTCCATGTTTGTAACTCCGGTCAGCTGCTTCTGGTTTATGAAGGTTGAGGTCAATAGTCAGCAGGGTGAAAGTGAAGAAATTGACCCTTACCAGTCCCGATTTTATCAAATTTATCGCGAGTTATTACAAAATGCCCTACGTCATCGTTTAATCATTTTAGTCGGTGCATTTTTAGCACTGTCGTTAGCCTTTTATGGTTTCACGTTTGTACCCAAAACTTTTTTCCCGGGCGGTGATCGTAACCAATATTTGATTTATATGGATATGCCTGCCGGTACGCGTATCGAACAAAATGATGATGTGGTTAGAGGCATTAACCAGTGGTTAACTAATAAAAAAGTCAATCCTGAAATCACCAGTTCGGTGGCTTTTGTTGGTGATGGCGGGCCACGTTTTTTCCTGTCGTTGTCGCCAGAAGATCCGGAGTCCTATAACAGTTTTTTTATCGTTAATACTGAAAATGGCGAGCAGGTGGAAGCGTTGGTTAATCGGACTCGCCAACATCTGTTAGATAAATTCCCTGAAGTTCGCGGGCGGGTGAAATCTATGTGGCTGGGCGCCAGCGAGCCAGGTTTTTTTGAAGTTAGGTTCAGTGGCCCGGATATGGTTGTTTTGCAAAACCACGCCGAACAGTTGATGCAAGCATTAAGACAAATTCCTGGTGCTTTGGATATAAAACAGGATTGGGATAATCCCGTTATTAAAATGCAGGTCGAAGTCGACCAAGCACGAGCGCGACGAGCGGGCGTATCGTCGCAACAGGTTGCCGATATATTGGAGGCATTTTTATATGGTAAACGTTTGACTAATTTTTGGGCCGGTGATGTTGAAGTTCCGGTCGTTGCCCGTGGCGTCGAAGAGGAGCGCACCTCGTTATCGGATTTGAATGATCTCAATATTTTCTCCAAGCAAAACCCTAAAGGCGTACCGCTGTCTCAGATAGCTGATATTAAGGGTGTTGGCGAATACAGTAAAATCATGCGCCATAATCAGGCGAGAACAATAAGCGTTAGTACCAAAAGTTCGGAGATGACTGCAATTGAAGTTTTGGCAGCGGTAACACCCATATTGGAGAGCATGGATTACCCTGAATTTCACAGATGGGAACTCGGTGGTGAACTCGGTGATTCCGCTAAGGCGCAAAAGAAATTGACTAAGTGGTTTCCTGTTTGTTTCTTGATGATTATCGTATTGCTGGTTTGGCAATTTAATTCATTTCGGCGAGCGGGTATAGTGTTAATTACCATACCGCTAATTTTGATCGGCGCAGTTATTGGATTACTGGTCATGCAGGCGGATTTTGGCTTTATGGTTATACTGGGCTTGCTTAGCTTGGCGGGAACAATAATCAATAACGGTATCGTTATGATTGATCGTGTTGAAACTTTAAGAGAGGAGGGGGCTAGCCCTTATGACGCTGTTATTGGTTCGGCCATTTCCCGATTTAGGCCGATTCTGTTATCGGTAATAACCACAGTTTTGGGTTTGTTACCACTGATATTGTCACAAGATCCTTTGTTTTACGGTATGGCTTGCGTCATGGCATTTGGCTTATTAGTTGGCACCGTTTTTACTTTAGGTATCGTCCCGATCCTTTATACCTTATTTTTTAGGGTCAAAATTCCTCTTTAGAAAACGCGTGCTAAACAGTAATTTTGGCAATTTAATTGTAATCTTTCTTCAAAGAAGCTTGAAGAAAATGTGGGTCATTATTAATAATCAATATGAAAATAAATTTTAAAAAAAACAATTTCTATTTTTTATTAGGGGGGCTGCTTTTTCTTCTGATTACTATCCCGATCGCCAAGGATTTGTACGGAACAACCCAGCGTTTTATCGGCCAATTGGCTTTTTCGACTACCCTGGTTTTTTCGGTTTTGGGCTTAGCCAAATCGATTAAATGGCAGATTATCGGGTTACTACTGGTATTGTTTGGTTTTATTTGCAGTTACCTGTTCATTTTTACCACAAACCCGACCTTGGTTTACATCGCATTAGTTTGCGACTTGCTGTTTCTAATGCTGATAATTTGCTTTGCGATCAAACAAGTTATTTGTTCTGAAGCGATTAATCTACACAATATATTTGGCGCCATCTGCATTTATATATTGCTAGGCATCATCTGGTCGGTTCTGTATCTGTTGACTTATATGTTGATCCCCGGGTCTTTTAGCGGCATCCAAGAAGCGGAGCAACAAATTCAGTTGCACGACTTTTTATATTTTAGTTTTGTTACGTTAACGACTCTTGGCTATGGTGATTTATTGCCGTTGAGCGCAACGGCTAAAACTCTGGCTTTTATTGAAGCTATTTTCGGCCAATTTTATATGGCGACATTGGTGGCGGGACTGGTTGCCATGCATATCTCCAGTCATGCCAAAGACAAAGAATGAAAGTATTTGTAAGGAAATTAACAGCGTTAAATATTGGCGCCAATAACTATTGTTCTGGTCAACCTAAACAGGACACTTTAAGTTGAGAATTTTCAAAATTAACTGGCGACAAACTAGCATTAGCAGAATGTAACCGATCCAGGTTGTAATACTTGATGTAATTCGCTACATCTTGCTTTATAACTTCACCTGTTGATTGATACACTTTAAGAAAAAAATCGTGTTTTAAGCGACCGAAAAATCGTTCAACAACCGCATTGCCATAACACATTCCTACATCACCCATTGATGCACGTAAACCAAAACCTTTCAATAATTGACGGAAACGTGTACTGGTATATTGAGAGCCTCGATCACTATGAAAAACCAGACCTTTGCTAGGCTGACGAATATTTGCCGCTTTAATGAGTGCTTTAGCAATAAGATCAACTGTCATACGTTTATCGATATGCCAACCAACGGTTCTGCGTGAATA
>DUCI01000013.1:0-1589 GCA_012959905.1 Methylococcaceae bacterium
TCGGCGGGGTATTATCTTGACTGACTGTTTTAGCCTGTGCCTGCGGTAAATCAACCTCAACACCGGTCTGCAACAAAGGCGTCGTGACCATAAAAATAATCAGCAACACTAGCGTCACATCAATGTAGGGCACAACATTGATTTCAGCCATCGGTTTACGTCGCCTTAAAAGTCGACTCATTACTTATGAACCTGACGCTGTAATAAGACTATAAATTCTTCAACAAACAACTCATTACGGCCCGATAAACGATCTAACTGATTAGAAAATCGATTATAAGCAATAACCGCTGGAATAGCCGCAAACAACCCCATGGCCGTTGCAATCAAGGCTTCGGCAATCCCCGGAGCGACCTGTGCCAATGTGGCTTGCTGCGCATTCCCCAAAGACCTAAAAGAATTCATGATCCCCCAAACGGTTCCAAACAAGCCCACATAAGGACTGGTCGAGCCGACCGTTGCCAAAAATGACAATCGCGAATCCAGTAATTCTAGCTCTCGAACCAATTCAATGCGCATAGCGCGCTGTGCATTTTCTACCGCAATGACGCCATTACTCTCATTTTTTTGTTGTAATCGTGAGAACTCTCGGTAGCCGGCAATAAACACATTCTCTACCCCTTCGGCTTCAACACCACTCGCGGTCAACTTCCGATAAAGATCACCGAGGTCCATACCAGACCAAAACAACCGTTCAAACTCATCTGCAATTTTCGTTGCCTTATCCAACTCTTTTCGTTTAGAGATAATAATCTCCCACGAAACAATTGAAGCCGCTAGCAACACCAACATCACAAACTGAACGGTGAAACTCGCTTCCAAAATTAAATTAAAAATAGACAGATCCGGACTCATGATTTTAATTTTCCTAATAATTCACGTGGAATAACTTTTGGCTTTAAGCTATCAGCAGCCAAACAAGCAATGCGTATTTCACCCGTACACAAAACGGTATCAGCGCGTGAGATGACTTGTTTAAACAACAAACTCACCGGTTTAACTTTAACCACTTCAGCACTTACCGCTAAAGACTCATTAAATCGTGCTGGACTGAGGTAATCAACCTTAACTGAACGAACCACAAAAACAATATTCTCAGTGGCAATCAATTCATCTTGCTCATAGCCTAACTGGCGTAGCATTTCTGTCCGTGCACGCTCAAAAAAACGTAAATAATTGGCATAATAAACCACGCCGCCGGCGTCGGTATCTTCATAATAAACCCGAACTGGCCATTGAAATAACGCCGTCAATTGAATACATCCTCATTTTGGCTTATCGCCTTGGGTACCTTCAAACCCAAATGCTGATAGGCTTTGCCGGTCACGACACGACCTCTAGGCGTTCGCATAATAAACCCTTGCTGAATCAAATAAGGCTCTAAGACGTCTTCTATGGTTCCGCGCTCCTCACTGAGAGCCGCCGCTAAACTATCTAACCCAACCGGCCCCCCGGAAAAGTTGTCTATCATCGTCCGTAATAATTTATGATCCATCGCATCTAAACCACTCTGGTCAACATTTAGCATAGCCAACGCCTGCTGGGCAATGTCTACGGTGACCCGCCCATCGGCTTTAACTTCTGAAAAA
>DUCI01000013.1:1644-7807 GCA_012959905.1 Methylococcaceae bacterium
CCTTCAGGCACCACATCCATCCCCAGAATCTTGGCTGACCGGGTCACTATCTCAGCCAACTCAGGTACCGTATAAAACTCAAGTCGTTGAACAATACCAAAACGATCCCGTAAGGGTGATGTTAAGAGCCCTGCGCGCGTCGTCGCCCCCACTAAGGTAAAAGGCGGTAAATCCAATTTAATCGATCGAGCCGCAGGACCTTCACCAATCATAATATCAATCTGATAGTCTTCCATGGCGGGATAAAGCACTTCTTCTATGGCCGGACTTAAACGATGTATTTCATCAATAAATAAAACATCATGGGGTTCTAAGTTGGTTAACAATGCCGCCAAATCCCCCGCCTTATCGAGAACCGGTCCTGACGTTTGCCGAAGATTAACCGACATTTCCGCGGCAATAATATTAGCCAATGTCGTCTTACCTAACCCCGGTGGTCCAAAAATTAAAACATGGTCTAAGGCTTCATCGCGCCCTTTAGCGGCCGTAATAAAAATATCCATTTGCGTCCGCAATTCGGTCTGACCAATATAATCTTGTAACCGACGCGGCCGAATAGCTCTATCAACGCGCTCCTCATCACCATTACCCAGCGCACTAATCGGACGATCACTGTCAATAAATCCGGTCATCTAACCACTCCCTGTAAGGCATAGCGAATAATTTCTTCACAGGTCAAGGCATCATCCTTTGAAACTGATTGGATCATTCGAGAAGCATCTTGGGGCTTATACCCTAAGGCAATCAATGCACTGGTCGCTTCTTGTTTAGGATTAGACGCAATCTGATTACTAGCCACATCATGCACTGATGACATCTTCACATCGCCTATCGCTGACAATCGGTCGCGCATTTCTATAATCAATCGCTCAGCGGTTTTCTTACCAATACCGGGCAAACGCACTAATGAAGGCACGTCATTATCTTGGATACATTGCTGAAATTGCTCAACACTTAAACCCGATAAAATAATTAGCGCCAATTTTGCACCCACACCATTCACCTTGACTAAGGTGCGAAAAAGCAATCGATCACGCTCAGTAGAAAAACCATATAAAATATGTGCATCCTCACGAATAGCCAAATGCGTATAGAGTAAGATCTCTTCGTTAACGGCAGGCAAGGCATAAAACGTCGTCATGGGTGCTTCAACCTCGTAACCCACTCCGTTGACTTCAAGCACTAAAAAGGGCGGTGCTTTTAAAACCAGTTTGCCCTTCAAAAAACCGATCATAATTATAATCCTGCTTGCTTGAGTTTTCGTGCTGTTTGATAATGATGACTATGACACATAGCAATCGCTAAAGCATCACTCGCATCCACCTGGATATTGCCTCGTACTTGCAATAAAAACTTGACCATGTGCTGAACCTGACTTTTATCAGCATTCCCTTTTCCAACCACTGCTTGCTTGACTTCACGCGCGGCATATTCAAAAACCGGTATATTATGAACTTGAACGGCGCAAATAGCCGCCCCTCTGGCTTGGCCCAATTTCAATGCCGAATCGGCATTCTTATGCATGAACACCTGTTCTATAGCCATCTGATCCGGTGCAAACTGTGACACAATCTCACTAACACCGTCAAAAATCTCTTTCAATCTATCCGGAAAATAAGTCGCCTTAATACGAATACCACCACTAGCAACATAGCTGTGTTTACCGGCCTTCTCTTCAATAATGCCATATCCGGTAATCCGCGAGCCCGGATCAATACCAAGAATCAGCATAAATAACGCCTTGCTTTAATTAAGTTGCGCCATAACGTCTTCACTGATATCCGCATTAGAAAAAACATTCTGAACATCGTCTAAATCTTCGAGTCGATCTATCAATCTTAACATTTGCTCAGCCGTTTTAACGTCAAGAACAGTCGCTGTAGTCGCTTGTCTAGTCACTTCTGAAGTCTCAGGCATTAACTGCGCCTCAGTCATCGCTTCCTTAACAGAAAAGTAATCCTCGGGTGTGGTCATAACATCCAGCGTGCCATCTTCATGACTAACTACATCATCAGCGCCCGCCTCTAATGCCGCTTCCATAACAGCGTCTTCATCAACAGAATTACTGTAACTCAAAACCCCTACTTTATTGAATAAATAAGCGACTGAACCATCTGTCCCTAAATTACCGCCGGCTTTGGAAAAGGCATGACGAACCTCCGCAACGGTTCGGTTACGGTTATCGGTCAAACACTCTACCATCACCGCTGTACCGCCAGGCCCATAACCCTCATAAAGAACCTCATCATAATTAACACCATCCTGTGAACCCGATGCTTTCTTGATCGTTGTGTCAACCGTATCTCGCTTCATATTAGCGTTGAGCGCTTTATCTATCGCTGACCGAAGCGACGGATTATTAGCTGGATCGGCGCCTTTTTTCGCAGCAACAAAAATCTCACGAATTAGTTTAGTAAACAACTTGCCTCTTTTTGCATCTTGAGCACCTTTCCTGTGCCTAATATTTGCCCATTTACTGTGTCCAGCCATAACTATCTCTACAATTTTTAAAATCGATTAAGTATATCATTTTCTTTTTCTATCTTAAGCGCTCGTCCTCAGTGAATCAGGTCCATTAAAGGTGTTAGAGAATCCCCTTCAAAAAAATAATCAGCACCTTCACGCACAGCTTGTCGATTAACCACACCGCCAAACCCTATAAAACTAGCCCCGGCTTGTTTACTTTCCAAATCAGTCTGCCCATCACCGACCATGACCATCTCTAGGCCATCAGGATTGATTGCTCGACAAACATCGGCTTTACCGCCACTACGCGCCAACGGCGAGTCCGCATCAAAGCCGCGATAAGAACCATCCGGTGCAAAATAAAGCTCAACCGCATGGACATTTTCATCCGGCAATCCCAATTTTCTCGCCATCGGTAAAATAGCTTGTCGAATACCACCACTGATAATGTGTACCGTTTTACCCTGCCCTAATAATTGTTCAAAGAGCACCTCAACACCTGAAATTCGCTCCGCCATATAACGCTCAGCAAGCCAATCAATTGCGGCAACATCCGGGCGAATCAACGCCAATCGTTGCCCATAAACCGACTCCAAAGCCACCTGACCATTCATCGCCGAATGGGTTAACGCCGCCATTTCCTGACCCATTCCACTACGAACGCCAAGCTCATCAATACCTTCAAGCCGACTTAACGTACTGTCAAAATCAAAGCCAACAATCGCGTAAGCCGGCTTTAGACTCATAACTGGATCTGTGCAACGCTATGAACACTAGGCACATTATTCAATGCCGCCAACAACCCGTCGTCCAGCGTTTCAGAAATACCAATAACCGCCATGGCTGTTCGGCCTTCTTCGTGTGACCCCACTTGCATTCTTGAAATATTAATGCGCGCCTCACTCAATATTCCAGCAAGGGCAGCAATAACACCCGGCTGATCATCATGTGGCGTAATCAATAGCGTTCCTTCTGGAACAACTTCCACTTCAAAATCATCAATACTCACTAAACGCGGATGACAACCACCTAATAATGTCCCTGATAATTGGATTGATTCACCATCAAACCAACCGGTTAAGCGAATTAATGATAAATAATCATGGGTTTCGTCTGAACGGGTTTCAGTCAATGAAATACCTTGGCGTTTAGCCAGGTCAGTCGCATTAACGCGATTCACCGGCATTGACAGCTGATGATCCAAAACGCCGACTAACGCTTCTACTGAAATAGGGTGACTGGGCACCTCCGCCGCTTTACCAAAACAAGCAATTTCAATGCGCTCAATCGGTTTAGTCGCCATACTGGCCAACATTTTTCCTAAAATGTTAGCCAAATTCATAAAGGGCTGACATTTGCTCAACTCTTCTGCAGAAACACGCGGTAAATTCAAGGCATTAACCGCTTCGCCGGTGGTAAAAAATGTCGCCGCTTGACGAGCGATTTCAATACTCACAGCATCTTGAGCCTCAAATGTTGACGCCCCTAGATGCGGCGTAAAAACAATATTATCCAAAGTCAATAACGGTGAATCTTGCGGCGGCTCATTTTCATAAACGTCCAGTGCTGCTCCAGCGGCGTGACCTTCTTTCAATGCCGTATAAAGCGCGGCTTCATCAATTAAACCCCCGCGCGCACAGTTCACAATACGCACGTCACTTTTCATTTTAGCAAATTGCTCAGCGCCAATAATACCGCGCGTTTTGTCATTCATCGGACAATGCAGCGTTAAATAGTCCGCTTCGGCAATCAAGGTATCAAAATCAACCGGCTCAACACCTAACTCTTTAAAACGCTCAGGCGTTACAAAAGGATCATAAGCAATCACACGCATTCTCAACCCTAAACCACGTTGTGAAACAATACGTCCAATGGTACCAAAACCAAAAACCGCCAAGGTCTTATGAGCCAATTCTGTCCCCATTAACTTAGAGCGTTCCCATTTTCCCGCTCGAATTGACCGATCTGCTTCCGGCAAATGTCGACTCAATGACATCATATGTGCAACCGCCAACTCTGCTGTTGTGGTCGCATTAGCATCGGGCGTATTCATCACAATAACGCCTCGCTCAGTGGCTGCCTTGACATCGACATTATCCACGCCGATACCGGCCCGACCGATCAGTTTAAGTTTTTTGGCTGCATCCAAGACCTTTTCCGTCACTTTCGTGGCACTTCGAATCAGCAAGGCATCATAGTCCCCAATGATCTGGCAAAGTTGTTCTTCGTTAAGGCCTGTTTCAATATGAATCTGAATGTCAGGATTTTTATTGAGCAGGTTAATCCCTGCTTCTGATAATTTATCGGAGATAAGAATTTTGTTCATGCGTGGCTACAATTAGGTAATAAATAATGAGTAAAGCCGCATATTCTAACAGTTTTGCTATAATTGCTGCATTGATTTTGGAAACTAAACACACAAAAAAACCCCTCTTTGCTGAAAACTAAAGGCGATCTAATTGAAAAAAAAAGAATTCATCATTGGCTTATTTCTTCTCACGCTGATTGCTACCGCAATCTGGGCTTGGCTACAAACCGGAAAACCCAAAGCACCACAAACAACCTTTGCCACCATTACCGGCGAAAAACTGCCGCTCCATACGTTATCCGGAAAAGCCGTCATTGTGACCTTCTGGGCAACCACCTGCCCCGGTTGTATGAAAGAAATACCCCATCTAATTGAGCTTTATCAGCACTACCATAACCAAGGTCTTGAAATCATTGCCGTCGCCATGTCCTATGACCGCCCTGACCAAGTCATCGCCATGGCAAAAAACAAAAAAATACCTTATAAAATAGCTTTAGATACCCAAGGTTTAAACGCCAAAGCCTTTGGCGATATTCGCCTGACCCCAACCACGTTTCTGATTTCCCCTAACCAAACTATCGAACTGCATAAACTGGGAAACTTTGATACCCCGGCACTTAAAAAACGCATTGACACATTACTTAAAGGATAACCATGCTCTGGCTTAAAGCGTTTCACCTAATATTCATGGTTACTTGGTTTGCGGGTTTATTTTATTTACCCCGACTCTACGTTTACCATGCGATGACCGAAGATCAAACCAGTATCGATCGCTTTAAGATCATGGAACGAAAATTATTATTGGGTATTATGACGCCGGGCATGCTCTTAACACTCGGTTTTGGCCTATGGATGCTCCAAGACTATGCTTGGGCCCTCTATGCCACCAGCGGTTGGCTACATGTCAAACTGACCTTGATTCTGGGCTTGGTTGTTTTTCACGGCTATTGCATTAAATGGTGGCTTGATTTCAAAAACGACCAAAACACCCACCGCCATCAATACTTTCGTTGGATGAACGAGGTTCCCGTACTCTTCCTTTTTGCCATTATTATCCTGGCGGTTGTTAAACCTTTTTAACCCCTAAGCTGTCGTATCCCCTGTCGGTCATCAATCTTAATCCCCCTCTGGGCTGACAGTCAAAACGTCAGGCGTCCGGTAACGCCATTGTCTCTGCGCTATCTCGCTACCCTGCGGCATTATGACGGTGCCTTTATAGGGGTTATTTGCGATTGACTCTAGTTTTGGCACGGCTGCTATTATGGTGGATTGTTGTAGTTGATAATCATTCTCATTTAGATTACTATACAGACATTATTAACTTTAATGCTTAGCTTATGTCCTCAAAATATCGCGTCCTTCCTAGCTTGTGCTTGTTGGCACTGTCCG
>DUCI01000014.1 GCA_012959905.1 Methylococcaceae bacterium
TCGATGTAGGCGCCAAACCCAAAGGACAAGCTTCTCTTTCAACCTGAACATTTAAAATAACCGAGGAACATTCCGCCAACATAGAATCCCGGCAACCGGTCATTGCAATTAAAGGAACACCCAGACGCTTTATTAAAGGTAACAACGTTAAAATCTCGGGTGTTTCCCCTGAACGAGACAATGCCAAAACCACATCATGCTTGGTCACCATCCCTAGATCACCGTGACTGGCTTCTCCAGGGTGAACAAAAAAAGCCGGCGTCCCTGTACTGGCTAATGTGGCCGCAATTTTACCGCCAATATGTCCCGACTTCCCCATGCCCAACACAACAATACGGCCTTCACACTGACTCATTAACTGACAGGCCTGAATAAAATTATCATCGATTCTATCGCGCAATAACTGGACCGCTTGAATCTCACTGTTAATAACCGCTAAAGCCGATTCTTTTAAAGCCTGTTTATCCATAACATCCATTATAATTTCAACATACCCAGCACCCAATACCTTATTGTAAAATAAACCATTGATAGCCCACATAAAAAGATATTAACGCAAACCCTTCTAACCGACTAATAGAACCCGTCTTCTTAAAAAACTTATACCCAAAAACAAATAAAACACCGGTCAAGAAAAGCATCACGGGGAAATCTCGATACAACACACTCTGATCCAAAGCACCGGGTGCGAATAACCCCGGTAGTGAATAAACCGCTAGTAAATTATAAATATTAGAACCAATAACATTACCAATGGCTAGATCCCCCTCTGTTTTAATAACACTCATAATCGAAGCCGCCAATTCAGGAAGACTGGTTCCCACAGCAACAATACTCAAGCCAATAACTAAATCACTTACACCATAATATTGTGCAATATTAACTGCAGCCCAAACTAAAAGCTTAGAACTAAACAATAGCCCCAAAAGGCCCAAAGAAAAAGCAACCCAAGCCTTCTTTGTGGTCATTTCACTATCAAATTCATCAGAAAAATCATCTGCTTGTGCATTGCCTCGGGACGACCTAATTAACCACCCTAAAAACACAACCAAGCCCACCAACATAAAAACCGCGTCTATTTGCCCTAATCCATCAAAAGCCAGTAAATAACAAAGAACACTAATGCCCATCAGAACCGGAATCTCACGCCTCATAATACCGGAAGGCATGGCTATTGGAGCAATTATTGCCGTCACCCCGAGCACCATCCCAATATTAGCAATATTAGATCCTAACGCATTCCCAACGGCTAAGCCTGAATTCCCTTGCAAAGAAGAAATTCCGGACACCAAAATCTCAGGAGCCGAAGTTCCCAATCCGACAATAGTCAATCCTATCACTAAAGATGAAACGCCCATTTGCTTGGCGATCGAAACTGCACCAGAAACAAAGTAATTAGCAGAAAAAACCAATGCAACCAAACTAAGAATAAGTATTACTATAGAAAAAACCATAACTTCCGATCAGGTAAATCTATTTATTATGCCACGGCCACCTATTTGCTGTATAAACTTATCCACCCTAATAATTTGACTTTATAATGACCGCTCATGGAGAATAGTAACTTTTTATCTTCAATCACTGTTAATGGAAGAAAATAACACCCAAAATTCGAGCTTGGTGACTATTCGTAACCTGTCATTCGCTCGCGAGCAACGGGTTATCTTTGATAACGTCTCGCTGGATATCCAACACGGTAAAATTACCGCCATCATGGGTCCAAGCGGTAGTGGAAAAACAACCTTACTAAAGCTTATAGGCGGCCAACTTAGCCCATCCCAAGGCTCCATTGTGGTTGATGGGCAGCATATAAAGCAATTAAATCGCTCAGAACTTTATGCGTTACGAAAAAAAATGGGGATGTTATTCCAGAGCGGCGCATTACTGACAGATCTTAACGTTTTCGATAATGTCGCCTACCCCATCCGGGAGCATACGGCTTTACCCGAAGCCCTAATTAGAACACTGGTTTTAATGAAACTACACGCCGTCGGGCTCCGAGGTGCAAGACATTTATATCCCAATGAGTTATCCGGCGGCATGGCCAGACGCGTCGCCCTTGCTAGAGCAATTGCATTAGACCCTATGATGGTAATGTATGATGAACCCTTTACTGGGCAAGACCCTATCTCTATGGGTGTCTTGGTGAAATTAATCAAAACACTCAATGACTCGGTCGGTTTAACGAGCATTATCGTTTCTCATGATGTAGAAGAAACCGCTGCTATTGCTGACTATATCTATATTATGTCATCTGGTAAAATAATCGGACAAGGCACACCACAAGAACTTCAACAGTCAAAGTCTGAATGGGTGCAACAATTTATGAATGGGAAGCCTGACGGCCCCGTTAAGTTTCACTACTCATCAGATAACTATTTCGACGACTTATAGCCATCTAGGGCAACACTTAATAATGATTACGTTTTTATCAGCTATTGGCCACTCAGCCATTGCCACCTTAACAAAAACTGGCAGAGGAGCTTTATTCTTAAAACAGACGCTCACATGCACACCCAGTGTCCTGTGCCAGCCTCGGTTAATTAGCAAGCAACTATTTTCTGTGGGTGTGCTCACCATTCTTATCATTACCATTTCAGGCTTATTTGTAGGTATGGTGTTAGGATTACAAGGCTACTACATCCTTTCTGATTTTGGTGCCGAAGAAACCCTAGGGGTTATGATAGCCGCCTCACTGGTACGTGAATTAGGTCCAGTGGTATCCGCCCTGCTCTTTGCCGGACGCGCTGGGTCTTCGCTCACCGCCGAAATTGGTTTAATGAAAGCTACCGAACAACTATCGGGCATGGAAATGATGGCTGTCGACCCTATTCAACGCATAGTCTGCCCTCGTTTCCTAGCGGGCTGCTTTTCAATGCCACTACTCGCTGCCATTTTTAGCATGGTGGGGATTTTAGGCGGTCAATTAGTCGGCGTTTCGCTTCTGGGTGTTGATGAAGGGGCCTTCTGGTCTCAAATGCAATCAAGTATTGATTTTTATGATGATATCCTCAACGGCGTAATAAAAAGTGTAGTCTTTGGCTTCGTCGTTACGTGGATTGCACTCTTTGAGGGTTATGATGCCATACCCACATCTGAAGGGGTCAGTCGAGCAACAACACGAACGGTTGTATACTCTTCTTTTGCCATTCTAGGCATGGACTTTATTTTAACTGCACTCATGTTCGGAGATATTTAAAAATGCAGAACTCTAAATCACTGGAAACTTTAGTAGGGCTATTCGTCGTTATCGGCATTGGCGCTCTTCTTTTTCTAGGCCTAAATGTCAGCAACCTTGCTTCTTACTCTGATACCGATGGTTACACCATTACCGCACGATTCGAAAATTCTGGCGGTCTCAAAGTACGCTCGCCTGTTTCTGTTTCCGGTGTTCGAATAGGTCGCGTAACCGCTATAGATTTTGACAACACAAGCTATGAATCTGTCGTACAAATGAAAATTGGCGCCCAATACAACACGCTACCGGATGACAGTTCAGCAAGTATTTTTACGGCAGGCCTACTCGGCGAACAATACATTGGTCTACAGACCGGTGCATCAGAAGAATATTTAACCCAAAATAGCGAATTAGAATTAACGCAATCCGCTATTGTTTTAGAAGAAATTATTGGCCAATTCTTATTCAGCGAAAAAGAAAATTAATCATGTCAGCTATTTTATTAACAGAAAACAGCAACAACAATTATACTGTCAGCGGTGATTTAACCTTTGCAACCATTGATGAAACCATTGTCAATAAACTCCCCTTTAATCAGGAACGTATTAGCGTAGATTTCACCTCCGTCACGCTCGCCGACAGTGCAGGACTGGCGCTACTCGTAGAATGGCAAAAAAAAGCAACTCGTAAAAACATCACATTACAGTTTAAAAACTTACCGCAACAAATAAAAACATTAGCCAAACTTGTTGAAGTAAACGATTTAATTAAAAATACGCTCTAAAATTATTTAGTAGCGCACCATTGATTCCAACTTATAATTGCTCTTATGGATAAACTCATTATTACTGGCGGCCAGACTCTAAATGGAGAATTACGCATCTCTGGTGCTAAAAATGCTGCATTACCTATTCTAGCGGGCTCCTTGCTATCTGAGACGCCTGTCAAAATAGGCAACATTCCTCATCTGCATGATATTACCACGACCATTTCCTTGCTCGGCCATATGGGTACCACCATCACGATCGATGAACATATGAATATCGAGATTGATACCCAAACTATCTCTAAATTTGAAGCTCCCTATGAATTGGTCAAGACCATGCGAGCCTCCATTTTAGTTTTAGGCCCTCTTTTGTCACGCTTTGGGAAAGCGCATGTCTCGTTACCCGGTGGCTGCGCTATTGGTACCCGACCCGTTAACATTCATTTAGATTGCCTCACCAAAATGGGCGCCAAAATTACCGTCAAAAACGGCTATATCCATGCCACCGCTGAACGTCTGCAAGGCACACACCTTATTATGGATCAAGTCACTGTAACCGGTACTGAAAACATCATGATGGCTGCCGTTTTAGCCGAAGGCACAACTATTATCGAAAATGCTGCAAAAGAACCTGAAGTTGAAGATCTTGCACACTTTCTTAATTGTCTGGGTGCTAAAATTACAGGAATAGGCTCTTCAACCCTTACCATTGAAGGCGTTAGCGCACTAAAACCTAAGGACTTGTTTTACCAGGTCCTTCCCGATCGCATTGAAACAGGCACTTACCTTGTGGCCGCTGCTATCACAGGTGGGCATGTTAAACTTAAAGACACGCACCCTAAGTCACTTGAGATTGTTATCGACAAGCTCCGTGAAGCCGGTGCCGAGATAACTTGCGGCGACGACTGGATTGAACTCAATATGCATGGCAAGCGCCCTAAAGCTGTCTCTATTGAAACCGCGCCTTACCCTGCATTCCCAACAGATATGCAAGCACAATTTACGGCCTTAAATGCCATTGCTACGGACACCAGCTTTATAACTGAAACGGTTTTCGAAAACCGTTTCATGCATATCCAAGAAATGCAACGCATGGGTGCTAAGTTGACCCTGAAAGACAACACCGTCACCTGTGAAGGAACCCCTGAGCTAACCGCAGCGCCTGTTATGGCCACTGACCTCCGTGCTTCTGCTAGTTTAGTTTTAGCAGGCCTCGTTGCCAAAGGTGATACCATCGTCGACAGAATCTATCATATCGACCGCGGCTATGAATGTATCGAAGAAAAACTAACCCAATTAGGCGCTACAATACGCCGTATCCCTCATTAACCCAACAAACCAGAACTACCGTTATGCTAACTATTGCTATTTCCAAAGGACGTATTTACGAAGAGGCCTTGCCCTTGCTTGCAGCCGCCGACATTATCCCTATCGACGACCCTAAAAAATGCCGCAAACTCATTCTAGATACCAATCACCCTGATGTTAAACTGGTTATTATCCGTGCAACCGATGTGCCGACCTTTGTCGAATACGGCGCCGCCGACATGGGAATTGCCGGTAAAGACGTGTTAATTGAACACGGCGCTCAAAGCCTTTACGAACCTCTAGATCTTGGTATTTCAACCTGTCGTTTAATGACCGCTGCACACAAAGATGCACCCCCGTTGGGCCGCCGCATCCGCGTTGCCACAAAATATGTCAAAACCGCCCAGAACTATTTTTCCAGCCAAGGCATTCAGGCAGAAATCATTAAACTATATGGCTCTATGGAACTTGCACCACTCGTCGGTTTAGCTGATTGTATTGTTGATCTTGTCGATACCGGTAATACCTTAAAGGCTAATGGCTTAGAGCCCAAAGATTTAATTATGACGATCAGTTCTCGCCTCATAGTGAATAAAGCCTCAATGAAAATGAAACACCAACAAATTCAAACCGTCATTGAGCAAATTGCATCGGCCTTACCCTCAACGACACCCTAACGTGATGACCGTTACTCCTCAAATAAAACGCTTAGATAGCACCGATACAGAATTCTCAGCACAGCTAAAAGCGTTATTGGCTTGGGGCCAAACTGAAGACCAATCGATCCACGACAAAGTTCTGCATATTATTTCCTCGGTCCGTGATCATGGCAATAGTGCGCTGCTCGATTATACCCAACAATTTGACCGCCATGATGTCGGCCATGCAGACAATCTTGAAATCCCAAGAGACGCCCTAAAAGCTGCTTGGGATACGCTTCCTACAGACTGCTCTGAAGCATTATCTGTAGCTGCTCAGCGTATCCGCGAATATGCTGAACACCAAAAACTACAATCCTGGCAATATCAAGAAACTGACGGCACGCTATTGGGTCAACAAATTACCGCACTTAATCGCGTTGGCATTTATGTCCCCGGCGGTAAAGCGGCCTACCCTTCTTCAGTACTAATGAATGCTATCCCAGCAAAAGTTGCGGGCGTCAATGAAATTTTAATGGTCACACCCACACCATCAGGGCACCGAAATACCATGGTCTTAGCTGCAGCCCATCTCGCCGGTGTTGACCGTATTTTTACTATTGGTGGTGCTCAGGCGATTGCCGCATTAGCCTACGGCACTGAAACTATTCCTGCTGTAGATAAAATTGTCGGCCCGGGAAATATTTATGTCGCCACTGCCAAAAAACTTGTCTTCGGTCAAGTCGGTATAGACATGATTGCAGGCCCATCAGAAATACTCATTATCTGCGATGGGCAAAGCGACCCAGACTGGATTGCCATGGACTTGTTTTCTCAAGCAGAACACGATGAAAACGCCCAAGCTATTTTGATTTCTCCCGACGAGAATTTTCTCACCCAAGTCAACCAAAGCATCAAGAACCTTCTTCCCACCCTTGAAGAGCAGCTATCATCCGGAAATCTCTTGACTCGAGAGGCGCGTTCATCCATGTGCCTGATTTGACTAAAGCCATTGAAATCGCCAATATTATTGCACCTGAACATCTTGAACTATCCGTTGAAAAACCAGAATTACTTGCGCCGCTCATTCACAATGCCGGTGCTATTTTTATGGGTCGTTATACGGCTGAAGCACTGGGGGACTATTGTGCTGGACCCAATCATGTCTTACCCACCTCCGGAACAGCCAAGTTTTCCTCCCCACTGGGGGTTTATGATTTTCAAAAACGCACTAGCTTAATCAATTGTTCTGCATCAGGTGCAGACTCACTGGGCCGCATCGCTTCCGTGCTCGCCCGAGGTGAAAGCCTGACGGCACATGCGCAATCAGCCGAATACCGAATCTTCAAAGAGTCATCTTGACATTTAACCTGTAAAAAACAAATCCGTTCCCACTTGTTATAAACCATGAAAACCATCGAAAAATTAAGCACCGCTATTTTCCGCAAGAAGATTCTTGAAATGACCGCCTATCAAGTCGCCGAAGCAGATGGGTTTATCAAA
>DUCI01000015.1 GCA_012959905.1 Methylococcaceae bacterium
ACACCTACAGTGCCAGTAAGCGCAAATTAGACAGTCAGGTTTCCAGTTTATATGGGGGTCGTATTGCTGAGGAGTTGATTTTTGGGGCAGAGAGTGTCACCACAGGAGCTTCCAACGATATTGAGCGGGCTACTCAGCTGGCACGGAGCATGGTCACAAAATGGGGTTTGTCTGAGAGATTAGGGCCTTTAGCCTACGGTGAAGAGGAAGGTGAAGTCTTTTTAGGGCGTTCGATTACGCAGACGAAATCGGTTTCTGAGAGCACCTCGAAGGCTATTGATGAAGAAGTTCGGGCTGTTATTGATCGTAACTATCAGCGCGCCAAACAAATGCTGAAAGATAATGAAGACATTTTGCATTCCATGGCAGATGCCTTAATGAAGTACGAAACCATTGATAAATACCAGCTTGATGATTTATTAGAGCGTAAAACACCGGTGCGGGAACCGCAAGGCTGGGGTGATGTAGCGAAAACGACTAATCCAGACAAGGTAAAAAACCTTGACCCCATAGGAACTTCACCTATTGAACAGGAATAGTTTGACAACACTTTCTTCCTCCTAGGCTCACCTCTGTATCGACAAAACGGACTATTTTCCTATTAAAAACTCATGAAAACACTAACCTCGCCCAACATACTAAACCCGCAACTACTTTCTCCTGTTGACCCGCAGATTGAAAAATACATGCTCTCTTTAACAACAGCAACAGATCTCCCGCTATTATCGGCTATGGAAAAATTTGCCCATGATAATAATTTTCCCATTGTTGATCGCTTGGTTGGTATTTTTCTGGAATTCCTAAGTAAAACTATCCATGCGCAACGGATCTTTGAATTTGGCAGTGGCTATGGGTACTCAGCCTTCTGGTTTGCACGGGGAATGAGTGCTGACGGGCAATTGTATTGCACCGATGGCGATCCTGAAAATCTGAACCAAGCTAAATATTTTTTACAAGAAAGCGACTATTGGAACAAGATTAAATTTCAAACCGGGTTAGCACAACAGATCTTTCACACTACTGCGGGTACATTTGATATTTGTTACAACGATGCTGACAAAGGTGATTACCCCGAAATCTGGACTATGGCACGTGAAAGGATTAATCCTGGCGGATTCTATATTGCCGACAATGTACTCTGGCATGGACGCGTTGCTTTAGATAATCCTGTTGATATTATGCCCGGGTGGACAGAGGCTATTCTAGAACATAACACCATGATTTTCGAAGACCCTGCATTTGATAGCTTTATAAATCCCACTCGCGACGGGGTCATTGTGGCACGTAAGAAATGATTAATTACACCGCAAAGACTAAACCTAAAAATCTCGAATAGGTATGACTGAAATGGAGTTCTTGGGCGACCCCTCGACCAATTTATCACTAAAAGTCAAATAGACTAATACCTGACGCTTTGCATCGTAAAAACGAACCACCTGTAATGACTTAAAAAGCATTGATGTTCTTTTCTTAAAGACTTCTTCGCCATTTTTAAGGTTCTCAGGCAATTGAATAGGACCGGTTTGACGACAAGCAATAGACGCATCGGAGCTATCTTCTGCCAACCCGATAGCACCCGACAGCCCCCCTTTCTTAGCACGACTTAAATAACAAGTAGCGCCTGAAATACGCGGGTCATCAAAAGCCTCAATCACTATTTTATCGTTCGGCGACGTTAACCTAAACTTCGTACTCACTTCGCCAATCTCGTCCGCAACTGCAGTTAATGAAAATAATAATAAAACAAACAACGGGCATGCTCGCATTGATCCGGCCTCTTTTAGTCAAAATCATCCTTATAGTAATCTGTTTTAGACACGACATGAACCTATGTGACTGATCTTTTTATACCCTTGCTAATAAAAACAGCCCTTACTTATCATTCAAATGCCGGCAGACCCTATATTTGAAAATAAATTCTACGTTAAGAAGAGTTCTTAACCTGAAATTAATGCTAACTGTAACTGATGGCTGAAAAAATATGGTGCATTCTGCTACCCTTTGACCCCAACAAAAGCACGACCCACCCTGTACGTGTCGATAAACACGTCAATTATGATGGCATCCCAATATAAGTAAACCAGAGTGCCTCAATATACCGGTCATAAAGGAACCAGCATAAATAAAGGATCGCTATCATTCCCACTATAGCCATTACCACACCTACCATAGCCAAAACGAGCTGCACCGTATTATCCAGCAATTCTTCTAAAAGCCCTTTATCATCGTCCATAACACCATCCTAAAAACTCACGCCCCATTTTATCTGATCCGCGACTATTCGTAACCATCAAGCGCCATTGATTATCAATCTTTCCAATCATAACGTCTGGTCTTATCGCTATACACTTCAACGTAGACATAAACACCCTAAAAAAGCCCACAGGCTTAATTCACTATGGGTTTTTATCCATAGCGGTTATTACTGAGCGTTCAATATTGCAGTCATCCGCTGTTATCACACCGATGCTTTATGACGTAATATCAAGAACACCGTTAAGAACAAAATCAGGTGAATAGGGGTAATTATGAATTGATGCCTCGGTCTCACAACCTGAAAGCACCAGACAAGTATCAATTTCAGACTCAATGCCGGCAATGATGTCCGTATCCATCCTATCCCCTATAATTAACGTATCCTCTCGTTGTTGCCCTAATTTTTTTAACGCGATTCTCATCATCAGTGGATTAGGCTTACCGATATAATAGGCTGGCTTTCCCGTTGCTAACTCAATGGGCGCCACCAATGCCTTCGTTGCGGGAATCAGTCCTTGCTCTGAAGGGCCTGTTATATCAGGGTTTGTACCGATCAATTTGGCACCATCACGGACTAGGCGTGAAGCTGTAACCAGTTTTTCATAGTTATATGAATGGGTATCACCAATGACAACATAATCAGGATTGATATTATTCATCGAATAACCGACATCGTAGAGCGCATTAATAATACCGGTGTCACCAATAATATAAGCACTGCCATTTTCTTTTTGAGACGCTAAAAAAGTTGCCGTTGCAAGCGCACTGGTATAGAAATGCTCGTGCCCAACCTCAATTCCTAAACGAGCTAATTTTTCCTGTAACTCTCTTGGGGTACGCTCACTCGCATTGGTTAAAAATACATATGATTTATTTTCATTTTTCAACCATTCCACAAATTCTTTGGCGCCCGGCAATAGCTTATTACCGTGATAAATAACCCCATCCATGTCAGAAATGATGCCTTTCTTAGCCCGTATTTTTTCTATGATTTCTTGCTTATCTTTAATCATTTCTGAGCATACCTTATAAGAGTTTAAATGCTGCCCACAAGCGTCGCTGCATTTTATAAAAGTTCATTATAGGGTATTCGAGAAGAATCTATAACCCCGAGCGGCATTTCTTTATCGCGAAAAAAACAGTCCCCTGTTTACTTAGCACGGGTCAAGGTATGGTAAATCTTAAAAACCAGAATAGTCGCGGATAAAACAAAGGTAATCACATTCGCCAGAACAATAACTTTATCTTCAATCAACAAGCCATACAGTAACCATAACAAAACACCCAATGTGAAGGTACTGTACATCCCTAAGGACAAGGACTCGGTATCACGCGTTTTAAGCGTTAAATAGGCCTGTGGCAAGAATGAAATAGTCGTACAAAATGCAGCCAAATAGCCAATAACTTCGGGCTCAATACCCATAAAACACCTTTGTAAAAGTAGTCCTGCGATAACTATCACCGCCGTCCGTTAACAATTTTAAAAAAATCATAACCGTGAAGGCTAACAATAATGATAAGAAATGGCTCACAACAACACCGCTATTAAATAACCCGATGACGTTAATTAACACAAAGACAAACTTAATCAGGCTCTCCTTTTTTTATCTAAAAAAGAAAATAGTGTTAAATCCGCTTATATCAGGTTACTAAGAATCAATTATCTTTGTAACAACCCCAATACTTTTCAGAAACGACCCACACTAAAAGGAATATGACCAGCGTAAACAACCCGAGATAATCCAGCGAAAGCGCATCAAAAAAAGCCCCCTCCAGAGCAATACCCAAAGCACCCATGGCGGAGATAAAAAACAATGGCGCACCATAATAACAATGTACTCGATGACATCGCCAGGCATTGCATAAACAAGCCAATCCCATCCAAAAAAACATGACCCCCCAAACCCATGCAGTGACTTGAACCTGAGAACCCAACAACCTTGACAATAACATCACAGCGACAGGCAGCCACCAGGCTAACCCTGCGTGCAGCTTGTTCTTCAATAAATCGAGTGATTTAGAGTCTTGTGAAGGCCCTTTCATCTTAAAAATTCACTCTTAAAGGATCAATTTTCATGACTCAACTACCACTATTTGTGCCATTAATTGCGACCACAACTCCACGCCTAATAGCATCAACCCAATCGCCATAAAAAAACACAATAGAGAAACCATGGCATACCACGTTTTAAAACCTACCGACCGCATGTTACGAAAGCCAATATAAGCGCCTATTGCAGTCATAATAAAGGCAAACTCACAAACAAAAAGAACCGTTAACAAGGGCAATACGGCCTCACCCTGAGAAGTTGTCTCACGACCTATTAAAATAATAAAAATAAGAAATAAGCCAAAACTAAGCCCTATAAAGGGAAACTTAACTAACTTCATTGCCTAAAGTTCCTCGCTTTCTGGTCTACCGTTAAAAATAATACCTGTCCACACTATACACCTGAAAAATACGGCCATCCACTCAGCTAAAAATCAATAACAGCTTTTACGGCACCCACCGGTGTACGTAAAAACAACAACAACCCAGATAAAATTTCTCCACAGAAGCTGTGTATAACTTTGTGGATAACCCATTTTAAGGCCACCTAAGAGCCCCAATAACAAGGCAAGCTATTAAACTGACTACTTTTTGTACAAATTAAAAAGTACTTACCAATCAATTACTTACATGATAACGAAGTGCAAAACAATAACTTACATCGCTTTACATAGAATGTAGATTAAGTTCATTAAGTATCTGTGGCTAAATTTGTAATCAATGACTTACATTGACCGTCAACGGAGTCACTCCCCGTGATTAAAAGAAGCCTTGATGGGAATTTTTAATTATTTTGAGTCTTGAGCTATTTTAACTTTAGGCGTAGGATCAAATGTACCTTTTAACAAAATATGATCCTTAACTTTGTAATTTTCTTTTTAACACTGGGAGAATGATTAATGTACTGTCAATATGAAACTCATCTCGTCAATCGGAAAAAACTCAACGAGTTATTAACTTGGTTCAAAAATAAAATCAACACCGACTACGAAGTTATTCAGGAAAGCCACCATGATTTCTATGTGATCTTCCGTGACCTAAACGAAAAAAACATTACGCTGGTTCAAAATAAAATAAAAGGTTCTTGCCTGCTACCGAGTTAAGGTGGCCACAACGTAAATTCATTGATTAGCATTACTATTCGTTTAATAGTACTGCTAATTTTTTTATCTGCCCTTCGACCGTTGATACCCAACAAAACATGACGTTAATGGGTGCCGCTAAAAAAATAAGAACAGCCCTTTTCTTAAGGCAAAAAAATGCGGTATCCTTTAGTACAAGACGCCCGCATAAAAAAATCACTCATGTCTATCAAGACAAATCTAAGGAGGCTCTATAAATCTAAATTCAGTCTACCCTTATAACCCTTGCATCGGAAGGTGACACAACGTTGTGCCATAAATTGTCACAGACTGAAGCTACTCGACTATTTATAACGCCTGTGCCTTCACTAAACGACAACCTGCTCCCTAAAAAAACACTTAATGACTACCCATCCATTAAAATTTAACCAAATCCATATCGAAGTTGCTAGAAATGCCTCGGATGACTTTAATCTTTTTCACGACAAGCACAAATGGCTTCAAATCACCCATAACCCCTTTAAGGGCCCTATCGTTCTAGGCTATCAACTCAACACCTTAATTGAATACCAAATTCGGTTATATCGAAAAGCCCACCATGAAAATAAGATTATTGCCGAAAACAACTTACGGTTTAGTAATTATCAAATCACTTTTGTTAACGCCCTGCGAACGGAAACACCGTTTAGTCTAGAAATAAAAAAAACCCTGATAAAAACGATTCCTCATTTAACATTAGGCAATCGTATTGCCATTAAATCGAATGGAGACACTATTTTATTAGGCTTTAAGAAAGAAACCCAAAAACCCCTATTCCTAGAAGGAATCACTTTTAATAACTTACCCGACTTAGCAATTATTCCGGATAAAACATATGTCCCTGGAACTGATTACTTTCTTAAACGGAAAATTCTAAACAACGGCAACGTCAAGAACTTTCTATCCGCTTCCTTAGCCGAACAATCAGATTATTTTGATGAATTAATCCATCTCGCCAAATATCCCGAAATATTCCCTTGTAGCTTAGCGTCAGGGGCTCTGTTGGAAAAAGCGCATCTAGAAAACCATGATTTCAAACAAAACCCCATGGTGTATACCTCTCACGAAATTTCTGTAGACCGTCAGCATTTAAAAACACTTAAAAATGGTGATGTCCTCACAATTTTAGTTAAGCAACACCCCGAATCCGCATCCAACACGCTCAATCAAACAAACATCATGTTACGCTCCTATGACTGTTTCGGGTTACTTGAAAATAATAACGTCCTATTCAGAGTCACCATGAATTTAGTCCCATTAGCCGGCATACTGGAAACGCTAAGAAAAAAAGGCTGATCTATGTTGGGTAGAAAACCACCGACACCCGGAAAGAGTAACGAATGACATTATAAAAAGAACGTCTCTTTCTAGCCAACGTCTCAATGATTTCGTGAGGGGTAAAAGCCCTTCGTTAATGACCCTTAAGATGTTGCCGCCAAGACAACTTCCTTTTCCTTCTTAGCATTTTTTATCGTCCTTGCTACCCAACCCTAGCAAACAACAATAACCACCCATAACGCACCGCTCATCAGCCGACAAAGCCGCCTAGGACATTCAGCAGCCCTATGCGTAAACGCAGATAGAACCGGCCTATAGGGCCTTGCTAATTTCACCGATTAAATCACCCCAAAATTCATGTTAGTCACGCTGCTTGTAAAGCTTACGCTTACATGCTTAAAACGATACACCGACTTGAACCCATAACACCTGCTTATCGGTTTTATGCGTTTGAGCATCATAGTAAGCATATTTGGTGAGCAATTTGTAATGTTTACCCCATTGCTTAATCGCCAAAAAATCATACTCCTGGCCATAATCGACCTGCCCCGTATCATCATCAAAGTCATGATAAACAGCCATTAAGTTAACGCCCATTACACGCGTACTGACAGAACCATAAATATCTCTTATCCCTGCACTAGGCGTTGATAAAAATT
>DUCI01000016.1:0-5867 GCA_012959905.1 Methylococcaceae bacterium
GTTCGGGCTTAGCACCACCATCCAAAGACAGACCCAGTTCATTTAAAAACACACGTAAATCAAGTACCTTCTCAACAGAAGGCCCCTCATGAACCCGTAATAATTTGGGCATATTATGTTTTTGAAGAAAGCGTGCTGCAGAAATGTTTGCAGCAATCATAAATTCTTCGATCATACGATGCGCATCATTACGCGTCGTAGGAATAATCTGTTCTATTTTTCTATCCTTAGAAAATATTATTTGCGTATCACGACTCTCAAAATCCATAGCCCCACGCTGCTCTCTGACCTGACTCAACGCGGTATACAATTGATATAAGTCATCCAGATTTCCAAGGCGATCTTGATATTTTTCAAGCAACCCAGGCGTTTTCTCATTAATGATTGCTGCAACTTCAGTGTATGTCATCCGGGCATGAGAGCGCATAACGGCTTCATAAAAGTCCGTTGCTGTCACCACACCTTGATCACTAATCGTCATCTCACACACGACACAAAGACGATCAACCGCAGGGTTAATAGAACATAACCCATTAGATAAAATCTCTGGAAGCATCGGTATCACTTGCTCGGGAAAATAGACTGAGGTACCACGGTTCCTCGCTTCTTTATCTAACGCCGACTCAGGCGTTACATAGGATGAAACATCTGCAATAGCAACCAACAACTTCCACGCCGTCCCTGAGCGCTCACAATAAACCGCATCATCAAAATCACGCGCGTCCTCACCGTCAATTGTGATCAGTGGCACATTGCGAAGATCCTTACGATTTATTTTGGCAGATTCCGGCACTTCTGCTTTTAAATCATTGATTTCATCTAGCACCGCATCCGGCCAAATAAACGGTAATTCATAAGACCGCAGGGCGACTTCGATCTCCATTCCTGGAGCCATATGATCCCCCATAATCTCGACAACCTTACCCATGGGTTTGTTTCTTTTGGTCGGTTGCTCGATTAATGCAGCGACTACAATCTGTTCATGTAAAGCACCATTAATTTCAGATTGGGGGATGATAATATCTTGATTTATTTTTTTATTATTAGGAATTACAAAAGCAACACCGGCATCAAGAATAATACGGCCTACGACTTGAGATGTTAGGCGCTCTAAAATCTCAACGACACTTCCCTCTCGACGCCCACGCCTATCAATCGTAACAATTTGTGCAACAACACGATCATTATGCATTAATGCTTTCATTTCTCGGGGTGAAAAATACAAATCTTCCGTTGCATCGTCGGGTCTTAAAAAGCCAAAACCTTCTGGATGTCCGATGACACGCCCCACGATCAAGTCCTGACTATTCACCAAACAAAAACATTGTTTCCTGTTTTTCAATACCTGCCCATCGCGTTCCATTGCGCGGAGTCGTCTCCGCAACGCTTCAACTTGCTCGTCCTCAACCAACGCAAATGCTTTCTGAATGGATTTCTGAGTCAGCGGCCTACCCTGATCAGTTAATAACGCAATAATAAGCTCACGACTGGGAATAGGGTTCCCATATTTTTGAGCTTCACGCTGAGCGTAGGGGTCGATATTTGGATTAAAAGACGGTTTCTTTTTACTCATTTATAAACTTTTCATATGACTTGAATCATGACTTAATATTTAAAAGATGGGTCAACATTGACACAAAAAAAAGAGTCTGTATAGCTCACAATCACTTTTCATGACCTGCATTCAATATCGAGGTAGTGGAATTAACACCCTAGCTTCAGGTGCTCGTGGCGGTGACTCTGTGGAGATTCCAGTCCACCCCTCGGTACCCTCTGAAAACTAAGGCGCTCGACAACTAAAAACATAAACCCCGTTGATGCCACCCTCGGTTGATGCAAAAAATAATAATATACATTCACAGCATAACGCCTTATTCGCACTCTAAATAGAGCATCGAAAATAGGCGGGTGTCGTTATCGGATGGTTTTTCAATCGATGCGCTAAAAACGTTTTCAATTCTGCCAATAGGATTTTGTTTTTGCTATATTGATCAATTAATTGGGTCAGCTTGTTGTTATCACCAGCGGTTAAAGAATTTTTTAGCGACCTTTGAATCTCTAAGCATACCGCCCGATGGGTCTCCGGCGTAGCTAACTGTTGTAAAGACTTCATCATCCCAGAAAAATACTGCTGAGCGAGACCATCCCAGCTGACGCCTTTAGGATTTTCTAGCAACGACTCTAAACATAAATATTGACCCGGGCTATGCGCCATTAAGCTGTATTTATAACGCGTGTGAAAATCAATTAATAAGGGCCGGGTTATTCCTTCTGATTGCAACTGTTGCCAATCTGAATAAGCAAACACCCGAGTCATAAAACTTTCTCGGACCTGTAAATCCTCTAATCGTCTTGCTTCTTCTACCGGTAATAAGGGTTGACTATCGGTGATTACTTTTGCATATAATCCTCGCCCATGTTCAATCACAGAGCCTTTTTCCTGTGGGTATATTTTTACCGTAAACAATCCACAACTGGGTGATTGCTCCATAAAAATATAGCCCGACCAAGCACTGTTTTCGAGCACCTTCTGCCGGCCATACGCCTCAATATTGGTCGTATAATTAATGGTATGATTGCTACTCATAACAGCCTGTGCTGTTGAAGAATCACCCACCAGATGAATGGTCGGGCGCGGTATAGGCAAACCGATACCTACCTCGGGGCAAACCGGAACAAATTCAAAAATATCCGACAGCGTTTGCGTACAGAGCACTGACCGCTTATGACCCCCGTCATAACGCACTTCATGCCCGAGCAAACAACTACTGATGCCTATTTTTATTTTCATAGCTACCGTCACGCCAACACTAACGCGCCAGGTTCATCGTTGAACTCTTATTACCCGGCAGGTCAGTTATGATCTGAAGTACTGAGGCAAGAAAGTGGCATCAAACTTATGCGTAGATTAGTCACCAAAAGGATGCTCTAAAACAATCGTCTGATTACGCTCAGGTCCCGTAGAGATAATCGTAATCTGCACCCCAATCAAACTTTCTAGGCGTTTAATATACGCCTTGGCATTTTCTGGCAACAAATCGAATTCTGTGATCCCCAAGGTACATTCTGTCCAGCCCGGCATTTCCTCGATAACAGGCTCACATTTCTCATATAAATCAGCGCCTAAAGGGGCTGTTTCCGTTTCATGTCCGTCAATACGATAAGCCGTACAAATACCAATGTTTTCCAGTCCATCGAGAACATCTAATTTTGTCAGGCAAATACCCGATAAACTGTTTAATTGTGCTGATTTACGCATTGAAACCGCATCAAACCAACCACACCGTCTTTTACGACCGGTTGTGGCGCCGAACTCATGTCCTTTAACACCTAAATGATTGCCCTGTTCGTTATCTAATTCAGTCGGAAAAGGACCATTACCCACCCGTGTTGAATAGGCTTTAGTAATACCCAATACATAATCAAAATGCAGTGGCCCCAACCCAGTACCGCAGGCAGCTGCGCCTGCTGTGGTATTAGATGACGTTACAAAAGGATAAGTCCCATGATCAATATCTAATAAAGCACCTTGGGCGCCTTCAAACAAGACTCGATGACCTGCCAATTGATGCGCATAAAGTTTCTCGCTGACATCCGTTAGCATAGGCTTGATAATTTCGGCCATGACTAAAGTTTCTTCCAACATGTGTTGGTAATCAACGGCGGGCTCGTGGAAATACTCCGTCAACATGAAGTTGTGATAATCCGTTAATTCTTTTAACTTGCGGGCAAAAACCTCAGGATAAAGCAAATCCCCTGCCCGCAATCCACGCCGAGCAACCTTATCTTCATACGCCGGGCCAATACCTCGCCCTGTCGTGCCGATAGCTTGCTTACCTTTAGCCGCTTCACGTGCTTGGTCTAGGCGAACATGAATTGGCATGATCAAAGGACAGGCCTCACTAATTAACAAACGCGACCGAACCGGAATACCGGCTTGTTCAAGAACGTCAATCTCTTTCAATAAAGCACCCGGCGATAGCACCACGCCATTACCGATCAGACATTGAACATTTGCTCTTAATACCCCTGAAGGAATGAGATGGAGAACGGTGGTTTCACCTGAAATAACTAACGTATGTCCCGCGTTGTGACCGCCTTGAAAGCGCACTACAGCATCAGCTTTATCCGTTAATAAATCAACCAGCTTTCCTTTACCTTCATCGCCCCATTGGGTGCCGATGACCACTACATTCTTTGTCATGATTGTCTTTTTTATTAGCGCGGGCGTATAGCCCATGATTGATTATCTTTAATAATAACAGCGGTACAACCATAATCTTGAGCCGTTCCAACTTGACCCGTTAATTGTTGAATCACTGTGCGTCCTTGTGCTCTTAAATCACGAATTAACGTACCAAGCTGCTCATCCTGATCACACGGTGCAAATATTTTCTCTTGCGAAACAGCCGTCTCATGCTGATTTTTCGATAACCGCGCCAGCACTTTCAGATCAGCACTAAAACCTGTTGCCGCTCTTTCCCGACCAAACTCGATACCAATATTATCATATCGGCCACCACGTGCAATTTCTCGACCATACCCGGGAACAAATGCTGCAAAAACAATCCCGGTATGGTAGTTATATCCGCGCAATTCCGCTAAATCATAACTCATTGCCAAATGCGGAAATACCTGCTCTAGTTGCACTGAGACTTGCTCTAAATCATCTAGAGCAGCCTGTACCGAAGCCCCTGCTTGAACTAGAACTTGGCGTGCCTTAGCAAAAACCTCCCGACCCCCATTTAAATCAGGTAACGCCATAAACATGGCTTTAAACGCATCATTTAAATCTAATTCACTAATAAATACCGCCAGTTCTGGCTTGGACTTACGTTGTAAAATATCAAATAAATCAGTAATCTGGCGTTCAGTTAACCCAGCTTCATTGACTAACCCTCGATAGACACCCACATGACCTAAGTCAATGTGAATTTCTTGTAGACCGGTAATGGCCAACATTTCGAGCATTAATTTAATAATCTCCAGATCACCCTCTAGCCCTGAATAACCATAAAGCTCTGAACCAATTTGAGTCGGTGTCCGACTTTTATCGAGCGCATCACCGCAGGCATGAACAATCGTACCGACATAACATAACCGTGTCGGCCACTCATGACCTAATTGATGCGCATCAATGCGCGCCACCTGAGGGGTCATATCGGCACGAATACCTAACATAGCCCCACTAAGCTGATCAATTAATTTAAAGGTTTGCAAGTCAAGGTCTTTCCCCGACCCAATTTGTAAGGTAGTTAAATAATCAATTAATGGCGGTGTGACTCGCTCATATCCCCAAGTAACAAACAAATCAAGTATACGCCTTCTTAATGCCTCAATATCAAGCGCATCATCGGGTAAAATATCTTCAATACCTTCCGGTAATAAGCGGGGATCGGTCATAAATTTCATTTCTCATGCACGCAAAACGCCCCTAAAGTACGGAGCGTTTCACTGTTTAAAACAATAGGTCAAGCAAGCCAATACTAAAGCAACCCCACCTATATTGTTATCTAGCCTTTATTTCTGCTTCTTAAAATATTTAAAAAAGTCAGAATCAGGTTCAACGACTAGCATATCCCCTTGTCTTCTAAAGGTTCGCTCATAGGCTGCCATACTCCGAGTAAACTCGAAAAATTCAACATCTTTTCCGTAAGCCTGGGCGAAAATATCAGCCGACCGAGCATCACCTTCACCTTTGGTTTTTTCAGCTTCACGGTAGGCATTCGCTAAAATGACCTCACGCTGCTTATCTGCATTCGCTCGAATACCCTCAGACTGCTCTTTCCCTTCTGAACGCAACTCATGCGCCACACGCTTTCTCTCAGCATCCATACGACTGAATACCGACTTACTCACCTGGGGTG
>DUCI01000016.1:5952-7281 GCA_012959905.1 Methylococcaceae bacterium
CACGCTCAGTTCGTACTAAGTACTTAATCGTTCGACTACTGAATTCACTACGTGCTGCATCTTTAATAATCTGATCAATACGAAGATTTGCCTGAACGGGATCACCGGCTACCGAGGTATAGAATTTAGAGACATCAACGATGCGCCACTTAACAAAGGTATCAACAATAACGTTCTTCTTCTCAGCGGTCAGAAACCGTTCTGGTTTTGAATCTAAGGTCAAAATACGGGTATCAAATTTCTTAACGTTATTCACAAAAGGAAATTTGAAATACAAGCCCGGCGTATAATCCGCCTTGATAATTTCACCTAATTGAAATTTAATCGCTTTTTGGGTCTCATGTACCGTGAAGATACAGGACATAAATACAAACATGACCAGCCCTAAGCCCACCAAAATTTTATTTGACATCATTTACGCCCCCTTAACTCACGGCCACGTGATTTTTCACGGCGCTCTGCCGGATTTCGTTGATTACTTGAATGCTGACCATCACTGTCGGCGTTATTTGCTGTACCACTGTGCTTCTGTCCACTCTGGCCCCGACCTAACCGGTCTAACGGTAAATACATCACATTATTACCTTTTTTAAGGTCAATCATAACCGTGTCGGTATTACTTAACACAGATTCCATTGCATCAAGATAGAGACGTTTACGCGTGACATCCGGTGCTTTTTTATACTCAGCAAGTAACTTCGTAAAACGTACTGTCTCACCTTCCGACTCCGCAATGACCCGCAGTTTATACCCCTCTGCTTCTTGAATTTTTCTTGAAGCGGCACCCCGCGCCTTAGGAACAACATCATTTCGATACGCTTCAGCTTCATTGATATAACGTTCTTTATCCTCTCGCGCCTTAATCGCATCCTCAAAAGCAGCTTGAACTTGCTCCGGTGGTTGCGCATCCTGTAAGTTCACATCGGTAATAATGATTCCTGAATCATAGCGATCCAGCAACCGTTGTAATTCTTGTTTAATATCGGCAACAATCTCTGCTCGCCCTTCGAGCAAGACAAAGTTCATAGTATTACGCCCAATCACACCCCGCTCAACACTTTCTGTAGCCTGTTTAAGCGTGGACGTCTGATCTTTAACGTTAAAGATATAATTACCCGCATCTTTAATTTGATATTGAACCGCTAAACGAACATCAACAATATTCTCATCTCTTGTTAACATTAGCGCTTCTCTTGGCACTGAACCAGAGCCCCGCTCACGTCCGCCAGTACGATAGCCGACCTCAATAAAGCGTTGCTTTTGAACATTAACAATGTCAACCGTTTCAATCGGTACAGGTAAATGCCAATTTAAACCCGGTGCAGTTGT
>DUCI01000017.1 GCA_012959905.1 Methylococcaceae bacterium
CATATTTTGAATCAGCATGATAAATCAAAGGTGGTGCTTAAAGAAAGTGACCAATTGACGCGCGTCAATATGTCTCAATTGAACCCTGAAACCCCTCCCAAACCCCTCAGATGAGAAGGTTTATCACGAATCTATGGCGCAATAAGGCACGCAGACCCATTCATTGAACGAGTATTTTTTAGAAAACTTGCCTAACTAGCAACACATTATTGTTAAGATCGGGCTTCGTACATTCAGTAACTAGCACTCGAGTGCTAGTTTCTTTGAGAAACATCGTGTTCCTAAGGGGGATTTTCAATTGATGTTGCGGTGTTGGAAGGGCGTACTCAAAATGCCCGTAAACAGATACAGTAATAGACCCTTAACTGAAGTTAATTAGGTACCTCATCAAACCTTATCGGGTTCAGCGTCGGGTTGATTTTCAGGTCTTGCGTTAATAAAATCGCTTTGCTGTAAACAATTTTTATAAATAGTATTTATTAATGGGAAAGCATTCATTCCAAAATCAAATCGCAAAGCATTATGTACTTGCGGAATCAAAAATACATCAGCCAAACTAGCGGTATGGCCAAAACAAAAACGGTCATGAAAATCACTTTTTTGTAATAACTGCTCTAAAGCCGTTAATTTGCGGTCTCGAGCTAAATGCCTCTAGTTAAATTTTCTTCCTGCGGTAAGTGCGCTCCACAAGATAATTCACCCACTGATTAAAATTTATCAGACGACAGAACATTTCTCTATTAGGGCGGTCTATATGTCATATCCCAGCAAAAAACGTCATCCCAACCCTTTGGTTCTATAACAAAAACAAAGGAGATTAGATAATGGACATTATAAAACCAATCTTCATCACTGCAACGATTCCAGTTATTATTTTTATCGGAGGGATTTGCTTATTTTTTATAGGCATTGATCATCTTTATGAGTCTTATCATGCGTATTTTTTTAATAATTATAATGATTGATACCAGTAAATAAGATACCTGTAATTGTGTTCTATTTAAAGGCCAAAGATCGAAAGAGCAGCATGTCAGTCAGTGTCCAAAAGTTTACACACGGTTTTAACGAGTAGTCTGTTTTTAACCCTATTTTCTAGGCTTAAATCCATACGACTGGTTGCTGTTTCAAGGAGGTCACAGTGGTGAGTTATTCAGTCCAATAGTGCTGCAGTCTATTTTGGATCGCCCAAAACCTGCACGCATTTGCTGAACTTCAAATGCGTTGTGATTATTAGTGAAGTACGTTCATAGAGCAGGCTGATGAGATGAAATAGTCATGCTCGGCCAAATATTCCGGAGTGGCTGATAATTCAGCTCATCTAGGATAACTGCATCCATCTGGATTGATTTTCTTGCAATTGACCCCGTTGTGTTATTTTACTGTTTTCCAGAGCCCTGATGAGTTTGTCATGCTGATTAAAATAATCTTTTTATCTGCAACTATTTTCAAATACCCACTTACAAACAAGGCAAGATCAATAATCTGTAAATGTTGGGCAACTACACTGTAAATTCCGATCACCATATTCATTATTAATTCGCCCTACGGGTGGCCAATATTTATCTTCATAATGATGAGCAGCAGGAAAAAAGGCCTGCTGTTGGGTATAAGGGTAATGCCAATCGGTTAATAATAAGTAAAACGAATGCGGGGCATTATGTAGCACATTATTAACTCGGTCCACACTACCCATTTCAATATCTTTAATTTCCTGTCTTATACAAATCAGTGCCTGACAAAAACGATCTATTTCCTCCTTACTTTCACTTTCAGTAGGTTCAATCATCAAAGTTTGAAGGACAGGGAAAGATATCGTTGGAGCATGAAAACCAAAGTCAATTAACCGTTTGGCAATATCTTCAACAGTGATATTACAGCTATTCTTAAATGCCCTACAATCAATAATACATTCATGTGCAACCCAACCACTGTTCCCGGTATAAAGGATTGGGTAGAACGGTTTCAGGCATTTTGCGATGTAATTAGCATTAAGTATTGCGGTCAATGTTGCTTTTCTTAAACCAACCGCGCCCATCATCGCAATATAGGCCCATGAAATTGTTAAAATACTGGCAGAACCCCAAGGGGCGGCAGCTACTGTGCCAATTGTACCGTGAGCATTTTTATAAGGATTAATGCCTTTTACTATAGGGTGGTCAGGTAGGTAAGGGAGTAGATGCGTTGCAACACCAATAGGGCCAACACCGGGGCCACCGCCACCGTGGGGAATACTAAAGGTTTTATGCAGATTAAAATGCGCAACATCGACTCCTATGTTGCCCGGTCGGCTTAATCCCACTAAAGCATTAAAATTAGCCCCATCCAAATAAACCTGCCCCCCGTGTTGATGAATTATTTTGCACATTTCACAGAATGATTCCTCATATACCCCATGGGTAGAGGGGTAAGTAATCATTAAGACAGCCAAGTTTTCAGAATACTTTGTTACCTTACGGAGTAAATCCTTCATACTGATATTACCCCTGTCATCACAAGATAGCACCACCACCTTATACCCTGCCATCATTGCACTGGCCGGGTTTGTTCCATGTGCAGAGGCAGGTATCAAACAAATATTTCGATTACTCTCCCCCGCAACCTGATAATATTTTCGAACCACTAATAACCCGGTATATTCACCTTGTGACCCCGCATTAGGTTGAAATGAAAAGGCATTAAAACCAGTCAGGTCACACAACATATCATCTAGCTCTTCAAATAACTGTTGATAACCCATGGCTTGATAAAGTGGAACAAACGGGTGTAACCCATTAAAATTAGCAGAAGAAATAGCCATCATTTCGGTGGCCGCATTCAGTTTCATCGTACAGGAACCCAAAGGAATCATGCTCCGGTCTAACGCGATATCCTTACGGGCCAATCGGCGTAAATAACGCATCATGCCCGTTTCAGAATGGAATTTTTCGAATACAGGGTGTTGTAGTATCGGTTTATGCCGCAATCTATTCTGAGGGATACAGTCCACCACCTGCTCATCCAGCATATTAATAACCGGTTGATCGTCAGTCGGTGAAGAAAATATATTCCATACCGTGCGAATAATATCTCGGTCTGTTGTTTCGTCAACTGAAATAGCCAAATGATCATAATCAATCATTCGTAGATTTATTTTTTTCTCCTGAGCTTTGTTGATAATCGCCCTAGCTTTACTGGGTGTATGAATAACAAAAGTATCAAAAAAATGTTGCGTGAGGATGCTGTAACCCAGTTGCTCAATCCCTTTTGCTAATATCTGGCTATAACGATGAACTCGTTTACTAATAAGATATAAGTCACGTGGTCCGTGATAGATAGCATAAAAACCTGCAATAATTGCTAACAAAACTTGTGACGTACAAATGTTGCTAGTCGCTTTGTCACGCCGAATATGTTGCTCTCGGGTCTGTAATGCCATACGTAAGGCTAATTGACCATGACAATCTTTTGAAACACCGATAATACGGCCAGGTATAGAGCGTTTAAAAACATCTCTAGTCGCAAAGAAAGCCGCATGCGGCCCCCCATAACCCATCGGCACACCAAACCGCTGAGAGTTACCAACCACAATATCAACATCATAATCAGCCGGTGATTTTATCAAAACCAAACTAAGCAAGTCTGTCGCAACAGTAACAAGTGCTGACTTTTCATGTGCGCAAAGAACAAGAGTAGTTAGATCATTTATGTCACCTGTAGAGGCTGGGTATTGTACTAATATAGAAAAAAAATCATATTGATCTAATTGTTGATATGGGTTTCCTATCAGTACATTAAAACCCAAAGATTCTGCTCGGGTTTGCATTACGGCAATAGTTTGCGGGTAGCAATTCTCATCAATAAAAACAAGGTTAGATTTGTTTTTTGATAACCGATAGGACATTGTCATCGCTTCGGCTGCAGCAGTTGCTTCATCAAGTAACGAGGCATTCGCCAAATCCATTCCTGTCAAGTCACTCACCATTTGCTGGAAATTCAATAACGCTTCCAATCGGCCTTGACTGACTTCAGCCTGATAGGGCGTGTAAGCAGTATACCAACTTGGATTTTCCAGAACATTACGTCTAATAACCGCCGGCATAATGGTGTCGTAATACCCCATGCCAATGAGCGATACAAAAACTTTGTTCCGCTTACCCATTTTGTATAAATGCTTAATGACAGCAGTTTCACTAATAGTATCTGTCAACTTCAATGGCTCATGATTCAAAATGTTATTGGGAAGAACTTCATCAATCAAATCTTCCAATTTTTCTAAATTTAATTCAGCCAAAATTTCACTTATTTGTTGTTGATTACTCCCAATGTGCCGATGAATAAAATCACCTCGCATTTCCAGATCATTTAAGGAAAGTTTAGATGTTGACATCAGTTCTGCCGGTGGTATCGGTGAGCAACAAAAGGCAGGGGGGTCACCTGCATAGCAATTTTATTTTTTCTGACATAGACATACAATATGGCATCAGAACATTGCCCATCTATCAATGCCATTGCTATGGATTTTTTTAATGAGGGTGAAAAACGACCACTACTAATAACGCCTACAATGCGGTTATCTGAAGCGTATATATTTTGATGGTTCCGAACTGGAATTCTTCTTTCCACAACGAGCCCGACCCTTTTTCTAGCCGCACCTCGTTGCAATTGGTCACGAATGGTTTTTTCACCCGGGAAATGTCGCTTGTCTTTATCAATAAGCCAATGCAAACTCGCTTCAACTGGGGAGATAGTCTCTGAAAGTTCATTACCATAAAGACAAAATCCTGATTCCAGTCGTAAAGTGTCTCTGGCCCCTAACCCCATAGGTTTAACCTGTTGAAACGATAAAAGCAACTCTGCCATTGCCTGTGCATAATGATTAGCAACTGAAATTTCAAAACCATCTTCACCGGTATACCCGCTCCGGCTAATGATACATTTGATACCCTTAATTTTTGTTGTTACCGTTTGCATATAATATAATTGGCAAGCCTGCTCTGATAATTGCGCCATTACGATCTTAGCCATTGGGCCTTGCAAAGCAAATAAGGCTTGATCAGACAATACCTGCACATGTTCATTCAATCTGCTTTTTAAATACGCAAAGTCTTTTTCTTTACAGTTGGCATTAACAACAATCCTCCAATCATTATCCAGTCGAGAAATCATCAGGTCATCAATAATACCGCCTGTGCCATTGGTCAGCACACTATAGTGTTGCTGCCCTATGGCAAGATTCTTTAAGGCACTAGGAATTAACAAGTCTAGCTTTTTCCTAACGTTAAGACCTTGAAGTAAAAACTGACCCATATGAGAAATGTCAAAAAAACCAGCTTGGGATCGACAATGCAAATGTTCATTAATAATGCCCGTGGGGTATTGAACTGGCATTTGATAACCGGCATAGGTGACCATTTTTGCATTTAATTTCCGGTGAAAATCATCTAAATATAGTCGTTTCAAATGAGCACCTCTTTGTAAATACACAGCATGCATGCCCGTTATTAGAAAAGAGTTTGTTGGTGAGCAATTAAAATGATTACCTATAAAAAGGTAGTATCGCTACGCTACCTAGTCATAACGAAATTAAAACAATGGTGATAATAAACTAGCACTATCTGCTTATCTTTCTTTGGTTGCTATTTAGATGATTTATTAAAACGCAAAGTTCATTAATCTTTGGTTACTGCAGAAGCTTAGGGTTTACCCCGACCTGACCGTTACCCATTCGCTCTGCATGGCTGGCAGCGACCCATCCAAAAACCAGTTATCTCCGTGACATAATCACCTATTAATAAAGAGTTATTTGCTATTGCTAATGGGCGGCCATTCAAAAATAAAAGTATTGAAGGCCATAATGTAGAATTTGGTATTTCATTACTAAAGGGCATAAAAGTTAATCCGGGTAGGGCGTATTAAGAGGAGCTATTGTTTCCTGCTCGAATATATCAAATCGAAAAGAGAATCCTGGTCATTAGTCAACCAATTTTAAGTGCTATTCGTGTGGCGTTCATAAAGGCGAAACAAGGGGGCTAATAATGATTTCAAGACGTTTTTTTGAACGGCGCTACGCCAAAGGCAGTTGGGTTGATTTTGCCTTCAGGGTTAGTTCAGGCGGAACGGTAGATTGAAACCTAACTAATATAAATTAAAAATGCTCTGTTAAATTAATGTTAATTTTATTTAAAAATGCTCCGGTCGTAAGGTGGTGAGATTCATTAACTGCATGGCCATGAACACAGAATGCTAAATCTTTTGTCATTCCCCCTGATTCCACAGTATCCACAAAAACCTTTTCTAATTTCCGGCAAAATTGCCGTAATTCATAATGGTTATCTAACTTTGCTTTAAAGGCTAAACCTCTAGTCCAAGCAAAAATAGAAGCAATGGGGGTGGTCGAGGTTTTGACTCCTTTTGGGTGCTGTCGAAAATGGCGTGTTACCGTACCATGCGCGGCTTCTGATTCCATAGTTAGTCCATCAGGTGTAATTAACGTAGATGTCATCAACCCTAAGGAACCAAACCCTTGAGCAATAGCATCCGGTTGCACATCACCCTCGAGTTCTACAATAGGTTTTTTTACCATTATCTTAGACATGCGCTTTAATGCGCTCTATTCAATCGATTGGATAGTTCTATTCGTACGTGTTAAAACATTTTGAACCATAAACCATTGCTGCAAATGGGTCATGGTTTTTTAAAGGATGTTTAGCGGGTGTAAAAAAATCAATCCTATGTTGTTAATATTGCCCTCCAAATACCGCACTCACTTCTCTGAAGCAAAAGTGCAATCCCCCCACACCGTTCAAATCAAACTTATAAAATATTTGCTTAGCGTTGTTTTTTGGCTTGTTTTTCACTGGCCAAGTGTTTTAGACGATGTATTTCGTTCGATAACGCTATTTCAAAACACTCAGAGGTCATTACATTACCCTCTAGCTTAATTTGGAGCTTTTGAAGCATCTGTAGTGCTTTAGGCAAATGATCTCCCTTGTGTTCATCTAGATAATCATCTAGATAGTGTTGTGTGGCAAAGTCTTTTATATCAAGTTTTTCAAGTCTCATTCCAGCACCTCTTAGTCAATACACCGCGCGTAAGCCCTTTATTAGAACAGCGTTTGCTTACTCGTCATTAAAATGATTGTACATAATCAATGAGCAACGTCACCCCATCTTCCGGTTGTAACAATGTAGATGATTTATTTAAACGCAAAGTTCCTCACATTTATCTTTTATCTATTTCAGGTAAGCGACTATTACCAC
>DUCI01000018.1:0-4167 GCA_012959905.1 Methylococcaceae bacterium
AGCCTTAGCAACGTTATTGATTATGTTGCTCTTTGGGAAGCCATTGACTGCTTTTATGAGGAGGGTGTCTTTTTCTGAAGCTATTGCGTCAGGAGCCAGTAAATGTGCGCCGATTGTTGCGGTTATCGGAACCTCAATGGCCGTGTACGGGTTTGATTTAAATGGATTGTTTAATGTTGCGGTGGTGGGTGATGTGCCGGCAGGATTACCGCAGTTGAGTCTGGATTTTATCGGGTCACCGAAGTGGCAAATATTGCTGCCTTTTTCGGCTATGATTGCTTTAATTGCCTATATCGAAAGTGTCGCTATTTCTAAAGTGATTGCCAATATTACCCAGCAAAAGATTGATCCTAATCAGGAGCTTATTGCTTTAGGGGGGGCAAATTTATTGTCAGCTCTATCGGGGGGCATGTCTGTGGCCGGTGGCTTTAGTCGGACGATGGTTAATTATTCGGCAGGCGCTAGAACGCAGTTAGCTATGTTGGTTGCTGTATCGGTGGTAACGATTGCGATGTTATTTTTTACGGCAGGGTTTTATTTTATCCCTAAAGCATCATTGGCAGCCATTATCATTATTGCCGTGTTGCCCTTAGTGCGCGTCAATTCAATTATAAAAACATGGCGTTATGATAGGGGTGAAGGCTTTTCAGAAGTTCTGACATTATTGGGTGTTGTGCTGTTAGGGATTGAAGAAGGCTTGGCTATTGGCGTCATAATGACCTTAGTGAGTCATACGCGTAAAATTAGCCAGCCACATATTGCTGTTGTGGGACGGGTTCCGGGGACTGAGCATTTTCGGAATGTGCATCGACATCAAGTTCAAACCTGGGATAAGTTGTTGTTGCTTCGGGTTGATGAGAATATGACTTATAGCAATATTGTCTTTATTGAAGAGTTTGTTCATGAGCAGATAGTCAAGCAGCCCTTAGCACGTCACGTTGTTTTGATTTTTACTTCTGTGAGTAGTATTGATTCAACAGCATTGGAAGTGTTGGTGAATCTGAATAAGGCGCTGTCCTCCGCTAATATTCAGTTGTATTTATCAGAGGTTAAGGGCCCGGTGATGGACCGTCTTGAACAGACTGAGTTTTTGACACAATTAACCCCTGAGAAAATTTTTATGACCACAGAGCAAGCAGTCAAAATACTGCTGGAATGACCCAGTGGTGGGGGCTATTGAGTTATTTCTGAATAAGGTGGTAACCGGCTTTGTAATAAAGTAGTGGGTCGCCATCGTTAAAGTGGGTTTTTTGGATTTCACCGATGACAATCCAGTGGGTACCCACAGCTATTTGCTCAATAACGCTACATTCCAGTGAGGCTAGGCTATCAGTCAGCAGTGGGGCGCCATTGTCACCCAAGGTGTGCGGCGTATTTATGAAGCGTTCTTCATATTTATTCGGGTTGGCAAATAGGTTAGATGTGGCCTGTTGTTCAGATGACAAAATATTAATGGCAAACACACCGCTTTCTTTCAGTCCCGTGCCCGTACTCACCGATTGGTTGATGCAGACTAAAACTTGAGGGGGTTCCATTGAAACGCTAGAAAATGAGGAAACAGTCATTCCTTGTGGCCCAAAAGAATCACTGTGAGTGGTTACAATTGTAATCCCGCTGGCCCAGTTTTGTAGGGCTTGTTTAAATTCTTCACTGCTTATGGCCACAATTAATCCTTATGATTTTATGGAATTAAAATTAACCGCAGATTATAGCAATATTTTTTGTTATTCCGGATATAACCTCGCAGTTAATAGGATTTGGCGGTGTTTAGTTGGGGCCTAGAAAGTGGCTATATCGAAAACAATCGCGGGTGTGGTCGTTGACCATTCCGGTTGCTTGCATAAAGGAATAACAAATAGTCGGGCCGACAAAGGTAAAACCTCGTCGTTTAAGATCTTTACTGAGGGTTTGTGACAGCGGTGTTTGAGCCGGTATTTCTGCGGCTGTTTTCCAATGGTTTTGAATGGTTTGGTGATTAACAAATTGCCAAATGTAATGGTCAAAGGATCCTAGTTCCTGTTGTACCTTAATAAAGGCCTGGGCGTTATTGATTGCCGAGTGTATTTTTAGCCGATTACGTATGATCGCGGTATTGCAGAGCAGTTCATCAATTTTAGCTTTATCGTAGTGTGCAACGTGTTCAACGGAGAATTGGTCAAAGGCTATGCGAAAGTCATGCCGTTTATTCAGAATGGTTGACCAACGCAGTCCGGCCTGCGCACCTTCTAAAATGAGGAATTCAAATAATTTTGGGTCCTGATGAACCGGTACGCCCCATTCATGGTCATGGTAATGCTGTTCAGACAGGCTTTGGTCAGCCCATGCACACCTTACCAGCATCCATTATTTTCCATGCTTACCCACGGTTCTTGAGGTTCCAGAGGTTTATTTTTTTGCAACAGTTCGATGGAAATTTCATCAGGGGAGCGAATAAAAGCCATATAACCGTCGCGAGGAGGCCGGTTTATAGTGATGCCCTGAGCTATTAGTTGTTGGCAAGTCGCATAAATATCATCAACTTCAAAGGCTAAGTGGCCAAAATTTCGCCCACCGGTATAGTGCTCGGGGTCCCAGTTATACGTTAATTCGATCAAGGGAGCCTGCATGGTGGTGGCTTGTTGCTCATCGTAGGGGGCGTGTAAATAAATTAAAGTAAAACGTCCGGCCTCACTTTCTATACGGTGGCTTTCTAGAAGACCGAGTTTAGTGCAATAAAAATCCAATGATGTTTCTAAATCATGGACTCTAATCATTGTATGTAGAAAACGCATAAGGATTCAGTGCCTCTTTAAGGGTAGTTAGGTTGATTTTATTTTAGCGTTATGCGTGGTTATCCTCCAGTGTATTTCCGCAAAATTTACAAAATTCGGCATCAGACTCATGACCGGTTTCACCACAAGAAGGACAAGCGTCATTGCGTATGGTGTTTGCATTGTATGACTTAACCAACTCTAGGCTATAAATACCTGTGGGAACAGCAATAATGCCATAGCCTAAAATCATAATCGCTGAGGCGACTATCTGGCCGAGAGGGGACTGGGGGGCAATGTCGCCATAACCCACCGTAGTGAGTGTCACAATAGCCCAATAGACAGAACGTGGGATGCTCGTGAATCCTGATGTAGAGCCTTCAATAGCATACATGAGCGCGCCACAGACGATCGCGACGGTTAAGACGGTGTAAAGGAAAACTAAGATTTTACGTTTACTATTATTTAGAGCGTCCATCAGTACACTGGCTTCGCCCATATACTCGGTTAGTTTAAGGACTCTGAAGATACGTAAAAGGCGGAGAATTCTAATAACCAGTAGGTACTGGGCACCGGGGAATAGTAATGAAATATAGGTGGGTAAGATTGAAAATAAGTCGACAAGTCCAAAGAAACTGATGCAATAGCGTAAAGGTTGTTTAACGCAAATTATTCTTAGAAAATATTCAATGGTGAAAAGTAAAGTAAATACCCACTCAGCGTAGAAAAGTTCAGTGCGATAATTTTTTTGAATCGATTCAACACTGTCTAGCATAACTGCAATGACACTGAGCACGATGCAGATGATAAGGACAATATCAAAAGTCTTTCCCGCTGGCGTTTCAGCGCCAAAAATAAGGGTGTTTAATTTTTCACGCCAAGGCGATAAGTCTTTTTCAGCACTGTTCTTTTCAGGAAGTGTTTGGTTCATAGCCGGTCTTAATAGAAAGTATATAAGGTTTTGTAAGGAGGTTAATTGAGTCTAGTGGGTATATTTAAGTTGACGAAACTAAGGCGGTTTAAACATCCTGGCAGGCAAAAATCCCCGGGGCATTTCTTAAGTAGCCTTGATAATCCATGCCATAGCCAAATAAAAAACGATTAGGTGACGTGAGTGCAATAAAATCAGCGGTGATGGGTTTAGGTTTATTCAGTTGTTTATCGACTAAAACGGCACTAAAAATTTCTTTAGCACCCTGATTGCGACAAAACGTAGCGATTTCATGCAAGGTGATGCCTTCGTCCAAAATATCATCGACGATTAGCACTGTGCGGTCAGCTAGAGAAGATTTAGGTTTGGCAATCCATTTAAGGGTGCCGCCGTGGGTATTATGCGCATAACGGCTGACATGAACGCTATCAAGTGTTAAGGGGAAGTTAAGTTTGGGAAGTAAATTCCCTGCCGTGATAATGCCGC
>DUCI01000018.1:4211-6329 GCA_012959905.1 Methylococcaceae bacterium
GTGTTAATTTGATTAGCGACCTTGGTTAGAGCGCTGTCTATTTGATTTTCATCATAAAGTAATTCGGCATTTTCTTGGATGGTCTTGAGGGTATCTAATGTCAGCATAATTAACTAGTCATGGACTTGGGATAAGAGGTGCTTGCGGGCAAAAGAGCAAAGTTCAGAATGACCTAATGGTACCGGTTTTTTTGTTGCTTGCATTTTTTTTAGGCGGTATTGGCGTAAGTCATTATTTTTGATGGGTAACGATTCAAGAACATCACTGGCCGCATCAGGATTATTGCAAACTAGAATCATATCGCAGCCTGCAGCAAGGGCCGTATTTGCACGTTCGAGGTAACTTCCTAAAAAAGCCGCTCCGGCCATCGATAAGTCATCACTAAAAATAGCACCGGTAAAATTAAGTTGTTCACGAAGAATAGTATTAAGCCAAAAAAATGAAAACCCAGCCGGTTGATCATCAATTTCAGGGTAGACGATATGCGCGGGCATAATCCCTTCAATAGCATCTGCAATCAGTGTTTTGAAGGGGACTAAGTCATGTGACTGTAGGGTCTGTAAATTCCGTTTGTCGATGGGTAATTCGAGATGGGAGTCAGCTGCAATGGCACCATGGCCTGGGAAATGTTTCCCGACAGCGGCCATGCCGGCACGTCTCATGCCATTACGAAATGCAGTAGCAAGTTGGGCGGCTTGAATGGGGTCTTGAGAGAAGGAGCGGTTACCAATAATGTCGCTTACACCGCTGTCAACATCTAGAACCGGTGCAAAACTGAAATCGACATGACAATTTAACAGTTCCGTGGCCATCAGCCAGCCGGCCGTTGTGGCTAATGATGCGGCTTCTTTCTTGAAGGATTGGTATCTATGGGCTGGCGGTAGTCGGGTGAAGTCCTTTTGAAACCGTTGAACGCGTCCTCCTTCTTGGTCGACACAAATAAGGATATCGCCTTTTCGAATCGTGCGAATGTCACGGCATAATTGGGAAATTTGTTGTAAATCATGAAAATTACGTTGGAATAAAATGATGCCGCCAGTATTGGGGTGGCCTATTTTTTCCTTTTCGTGATCTAAAATAGATTGACCGATAAGGTCAATCATGACGGGTCCCATAGGTTTCTCGGAGCTCATGAATGATAGTTTGAGACTAAGGTGTGCGTGTATTTAAGCACAGTGGATAGGGCTGGTTCACGGTACGGTTCAGGTTCAAATTGTCCCCAAACAGGGTTAGGCCAGGCGCGATCAGATTGGAAACGAACCACATGGTGAATATGAAGTTGGGGTACTTTATTGCCAATAGCGGCGATATTTAATTTATCGGCTTTAAAGTGTTGTTGAAGGTGTTCTGCTAAATAGCAAGATTCATGGATGAATTGCAGTCGATCTTCATGGTTGAGTTGATGGATTTCCTGAAGATTATTACCCTCTGGAATCAGAATAAACCAGGGATAATGACGCTCATTCATAAGGCGTAGGTGGCAAAGTTTAAAACGGCCAAGCGCGATGGTATCTTGCGCTAATTGGGGGTGTAAGGTGAAGGTCATGGGTAGTTTGGCATCAATTATGATTATATTTAAAAAAGCGCTTGATCGTAGTGTGCGATCCAGTGTACTTTTCCCTTAAGTAAAATACAAATTTCAGATTAATTAGGTTTTATAATGACAACAGAAGTACTGCAACAAGTTCCAGAAGACCATCTTCCGAAAAAGCCCTTGGCGATTTCATTTCGTTGGTTATTGGGTGTTTATGCGATTATCCCCATTTGTTTATTTTTGCAGTTAGCCGATAGTCAGTTCTGGGGTGGGTTCTTGAAAGACGCTTTACCAACAAGCCCGAATCATTTTGTTTTTTTTAATATCTTATTTGGTATTCCTCATATTGTGGCCAGTGCAGTGGTCATGACCAGTAATGTTGAATACCTTAAAACCTTTAAGGTTAAGGTGATTGCGATGACCTTGGCTTTAGCCGTTTTCTTTGGGTTTGGCAGTCAACTGCTGCCGTATTATTCTATGTATATTTTAGTGGCTTCTTGGACCGTATTGCATGTTTTAAAACAGCAACATGGTTTAGCCCGAGGTGTTTGTCGATTGTCAGATCGGCAGTTTAATATTCAGTT
>DUCI01000018.1:6395-7204 GCA_012959905.1 Methylococcaceae bacterium
TGTGATTAAAAGTATTGTTTCTATTTTGAGTATTGCGTTGTTAGTGTCGACGTTTTCTTGTCAGAAGTCAGTTCCCACCTTATTTGGCAAAATGTTTTTATGGGCAAATGCTTTTCTAGTTTTTTCAAGTTTTTATTTGTTTACTCAGGAGTATTATTTTTTGGCCATTTTAGTGCCAAGATTAGTGCACGATATTACCGCCTATATTTTCTATGTGACACATGATTACAATCGCCATAGCGTTGAACCGCGAAATTTTATTTATCGGGGAGCTAAGAAAATAGGGTTGTCGATTTTTCTGGTCTTGCCCCTTTTATCGTTTGCGATAGCTTTTGGATTACAACAATACGGTGATTACCTTTGTCAGGTGTTAATAGAATTCTTCTTTGGGGTCGAAATTAGGCGCGTTGTCACGTTAGTGTTTATTGGCTATTTGAGTCTAATGCACTACTACACAGAATCTTTTACCTGGAAAGGAGACTCGCCTTACCGGCAGTTTATTACCTTTACCAAATAATCTAAACGGTGTGTTTTTGATTTTTAAAGGTTGTTGGTGACATGTTGTTCAAACTGTTTTAAGCGTTCAACAGTGCCAATATCCAGCCAGAAATCATGGCTGAGTTCACCGGATATGCCTTGTGCTTGAATGCCTGTTTGCAGGAGTGGTTTGAGTGCAGATTTACTGACGGGTTGATTATTGAAAAGTTTGGGGTGATAGAGGCCAATGCCGCTGAAGGTGTAGCGTGGTAAGGCATTTTCTGTAATCAGGGTGTTTTTGATAGCAAAATCACCGTGCGGGTGGTGGCTTG
>DUCI01000019.1 GCA_012959905.1 Methylococcaceae bacterium
CCTAAAAAATCCAGCATTGTCTATCCGGCAACCACTAAAGCTATTAGTGTTAGAGCGCGACAGCCCTTTTAGGCGCAAGTGAAAGCGCTAATATGGTAGATATACGCGGGGAAAGGGTTAACCTTGGTGAGTAACTTGGGATAAACAAAGCGGCATGAAGGGAGTGAATAAACTACGGGCGCATCAGAGGATGATGCGCCCGTAGGTCGTACATAAATAAATCATTACAAGATGAGCACCAAAAGTCTCACTAAAAGGTTGTAATAAAAAAATGAGATTCATGGACCCACGGTGAATAAGATAATATTAAGCGCAAAAAGTTCAATCGTTCTTAAAAATTAATAGAAATAAACTTTTATTACGTTACCTTTCACCACAGGCAGGCACTTTGTGTGCTTGTTCCACTAGCTCTTTAAGCTCACGATACGGCGTGTTTTTTTGTCATTGCTATAATTTACGCACGAGTCGCGTTACTTTCTTACACAAAGTCTTCCTTGAGATAGTGTCACCTTCAATAGCCTCACTGACTCGAAATAGAAGGACAACTTAGCACTCAATAATGGTTCTGGGTAAAGGGCTTCTTGAATAGCCCCATAGCAATGAAGGATGGCTTCATGGGGGATTGTGTACCGTCAATATGAAACCAAGGTCAAGAAAAAACCGTTTCGATCCAAAAGCAAATCAAAGGGAGTTCCCGACCTGAACATTAACAATAAAAGAGGGGGTAACTGGAAAAGTAGATGGCCTTGGCCACCTTACAATGTGATTTTAAGTATAGAGAAGCACTTATATTCTTTTAATATTTTCCAGCTACCCAACTTGTCCGACTACTCCTATTAACAATAGTTCAGTACTACTATTTAAAAGAGGTTCTTGAGTTTTACTCAAAGCTAGCAGCAGCACCGACCAGATCCTTCTGAAGTCAGTCCTGGACTGATGCTGTAGCAAGGTCGATAATGAAAATAAATTCTAGGCCATTTCGTTGACGACAGCGGTCCAGGTTTTAGCAATATTGTCATGGTTATAACCCCCACCACCCATCGCTAACAATCTACCCTCACACATTTCATTAGCTAATTTATAGAGCCTTTGGGTCGCATAAGCATGTGCTTTTTCACTGTATGACAAGGTGGTAATGGGGTCTCCTTGTATACTATCTGCACCACATTGTAAGAGAATAAAATCAGCACCCTGTGCCATCAAGAACTGCTCTGCTTGTTCAAAAGCGTGCATAAAAGCAGCATCACTGGCATGAGGTGCCATAGGTATATTGAGTTTGCTCCCTTTTGCAGTTCCTAACCCAGTTTCAGATTCTGAACCGGTGCCAGGGTATAGAAAACGGCCATCTTCATGTAAGTCAACAAAGATCACGTCAGGATCATCTTCAAAGCTGTAAAACACCCCATCACCATGGTGTGCATCAATATCAACATAAGCAATACGCCGGATATCATGTTGTGCACGTAAATATTCAATAGCAATGCCACAATCATTAAATACGCAAAAACCTGCCGCAATATGGCGGCGTGCATGATGCAAGCCGGCGATAGGAATAAAGGCACGTTTATATTCTTTTTTAATAATGCGATCTATTGCATCACAGACAGAACCCGCAACCGTAGAGGCCGCTTCATACATTCCGATAAATGCAGGCGTGTCACCTTGATCCAAATAACCTATACCGAACTTAGATTGTTGTTTAACTTGTTCAACATAGTCGTGGGTATGAAACAATTCCAATATGTTTTGGTCAACTGATTGTGGCTGTAGTACAGCGACTTTTTCTTGCAGGGCTTGTTGATAAAACGCCTGTTTAAAAACATGATGACGTTGAGGACCAAAAGGGTGATCATTACCAAACCCATAAGCGGCTAATTCATCGCCCAAATAAACACAGCAATCGTATTGTTGACTCATAAGGTTATATGTACAATTTTTCTATTAAGAAAACAAGTCGCGATGATGTTATTTAATTTCTGCTCCATTTAAGTTGTTAATAGCCTGTATCTAACCCCGTAAAATAATAGTCCATCAAAAGCTGTTGAGACATTTACACATTTGTTTTTTCTTTCACCATTGTTTTTGCCATAAAGTTACCCATAAACTAAAACGTTCTCTTATGCAATTAGACTAATGGGTCCACAGAGCGTTGACCCGATGCAGTCTGACGCCTGTGTGAATAAGCGCTTAAAACAGAGTTTTTTCACAAGAAAAATGTGCTATTACAGGGGCTCAGCCTTTGTTTTTATCTAACATATCCTTTAAATTTGCAAACGGGTTATGGGTGGCACCTGGTGTATGAGTACGATCAGACGGTTCTCCACCGTGTTGCGCCTCAAGTTGTCGTTGATGTTCATTATCATGGCAATACAAGCATAATAATTCCCAGTTGCTGCCATCAGAAGGGTTATTGTCATGATTATGGTCACGATGATGTACGGTCAACTCATGAAGGTTCTTGCGGTCAAATTCCCGGGTACAACGCCCACATATATGCGGATACATTTTTAAGGCCCGCTCACGATAACCCGTATCCCGTAGCTCACGGGCACGTCTTGCATCAGCAACTACACTATCTAATTTATCATTGGGTGAATTCATAAAAGCATCCATTAAGTAAAACTGTTGTTTTTAATACCCATTAATCTAACAACTCATTTGAAACAGGTCTGTTATTGTACAAAAAAATCCCCATAGAATATTTTCTTTTACAACCTGACATGATGCGGTAATAACTATCGTTTGTGTGCTCTTTATAAAGTAATAACCCCCATGATTCTAATAAATGCTGATTTGGAAAAAGCTAGAGCGATTGTTATGTCTGAGGTCTTGAGTAAAAAAGATATTTGGGTGTATGCTAGATGTTGATTATATTAAAGTTAATGGCATCAGGTTTAGGGATAGAACTACGAAAATGAAGCTTTTACTGACTATGATATTCATTGTTTGTTTAATAAATGGATGTTCCCTGAAACAATCCCAATTATTAATTCATGGTGGTGAATTTCAAAAACACATGATGCTAGCAGAACAAGGGAGCGCTGATGCACAAAATAAATTAGGCTGGATGTATGTTAGAGGGAAACGTATTTCACAGGACTATCAAGAAGCCGTAAAGTGGTTTACAAGATCATCAGAGCAAGGTCATGTTCATGCGCAATACAATTTAGGACAGATATATTTCCAAGGAAAAGGTGTCTTACTCGATTATAAAGCAGCCATAAAGTGGTTTCAGAAGTCAGCAGAACAAGGGAATGTTGAGGCGCAAAACAAATTAGGCTGGATGTATGTCAGAGGACAGGGTGTTAAAGCGAATAATAAAGAAGCTGTAAAGTGGTTTCAAAAGTCAGCAGAACAAGGGAATGTTGAGGCACAAAACAAATTAGGCTGGATGTATGTCAGAGGACAGGGTGTTAAAGCGAATAATAAAGAAGCTGTAAAGTGGTTTCAAAAGTCAGCAGAACAAGGGAATGTTGATGCACAAAACAAATTAGGCTGGATGTATGTCAGAGGACAGGGTGTTAAAGCGAATAATAAAGAAGCTGTAAAGTGGTTTCAAAAGTCAGCAGAACAAGGGAATGTTGATGCACAAAACAATCTAGGCGTGATGTATTTCAAAGGGAGAGGTATTTCACAGGATTATGTAAAGGCCTACCTGTTTTTTAATGTTGCTGCCAAAACAGGCAATCAGAATGCTAAAAGAAAAAAGAGTATTGTTAGCCAACGAATGACGCCCGCACAAATAAGAATAGCACAAGACTTATCCACTAAATGGCTTCAGAATCAGTATTGCTGGGATAGCGATATGGGTGACTGTAAGAAGAAAGCCGAGCAAGGAAATGCCGATGTTCAATATAATTTAGGAATCATGTATGACCAGGGACAACGTGTACCCCAGGATTACAAAGAAGCCATCAAGTGGTATACGAAGTCAGCCAAACAGGGGCATGCTGAAGCACAAAATGCTTTAGGACTTGTTTATGCTCATGGAAAAAGTGTTCCTCCAGATTATAGTAAAGCAGTAACGTGGTATAGGAAGGCCGCAGAGCAAGGCGTTGCTAATGCCCAATATGAATTAGGGTTATTGTATGCGCAGGGACAAGCAGTTCGACGAGACTTTGTTATGGCGCATATGCTGTGGACGGTTTCAGCAATAAGTGGTCATAACGATGCTGAAAAAAATAGAGCTATCATTGCCAAAAATATGACCGAAGCACAACGAGAAGAATCGGAAAAATTAGTCAACGAGTGGGTGCAGAAACATTAGTCACTATTGTGTTGATTAAGAACCGCTATGAACTGAACAAGCCTTTATTAGCGGTCTATGTTTTATCTTTGATCAACCCATCATCCTAAAGCTTTTCCACACCCATTGAGCAAAAGGGACATGGGTTAAGCTTTCTTTAAAAACTCAATGGCGAGTGCTTTTTCAGTGAATTGGAAGCACTTTATGTCAATGTTTCTAAAGATCATTGCTTCAAGGCTAGCGATCTTCATTATCCAATCTTTGTCTGTGACAACCGCAACCTTTGAGATATTTGATATGCCTATTTCGAACAAATATTTAAATTCTTCGATAACAGCTGAAAGCTCAATGCCTTCGAAACCTTGTATTTCTTCATAAATGACAATATTCCCATAATGTTCTGTTTTTTCTTTCGCATTTAAAAGTACAACGGACATATCCGCTTTGGTGATTTTTCCTAAAATACAAAAGGCAGTGGCATTTTCAATGCCTATATCAATTATTCTTAACATCATTTTCCTCTTGTGATCATTTTTCAGTGTCTTCCTTTAGACAGTGATACAACCTAAATTATTCAATATTTTCTGAGAAGAGTATGGTGGGTAATTTTAATAAGCACTCAAGATTAATAGTCATCATTAAAGATCTCTTAGTGCTAATCAGGCCCCTAATCACTGTGACTCGACTATGATTATAATTTGGAAAAAATGAGTGTGTTGTTATTTTGTGATCTAACGCTTGAAAAATAAATCGACCGCCCCCATCTTTATAGTAAGCATGAGTCTAAACGTAGATCATGACTTTTATTTCTAAATATATTGCTTCTCAAGGAGAATATCTGATGACTAGAATTGATTTAACACCCCTATACCGTAGTACAGTTGGTTTTGACCACTTTGCATCTTTACTTGATTCAGCGTTGAGTACAGATAAAACAGTACCGAATTATCCCCCTTATAATATTGAGGCAATGGACGAGCACAATTATGCCATTACCTTAGCGGTTGCTGGTTTTTCAGAGGATGAGTTTGATCTTCAAGTTGAAAATGGGATTTTAACTGTACGTGGTAAGAAACAAACGGATGAAGATACTCGAAAATATCTTTATCAAGGTATTGCCACAAGATCATTTGAACGTAAATTCAATTTGGCCGAGTATGTTGAAGTCACTGATGCTACAGTTGCTAATGGGCTCCTGACTATTCAGTTGGTTAGGGAAATTCCAGCGGCATTACAACCCCGTAAAATAACGGTTAATGCAACTCAAGAAGTTATTGAAGGGAAAAAAGAAGCGGCTTAAATTCTTTACAAAAAACGCAAGGTTTGCCGCAGTTGACAAACCTTGCTCAATTGATGAGTAATCGTATGAATAATTTAAAACATAACAAGCCTAATGCACATTTTTTATCCATTACTAAAAAGCAGTTAGTGATGGCTCTTCTCTATGGTGTTGCTGTCACCTTTATTGTTATTGCCACTGCTTCTTGGTTTTGATGCGATTAAAAGTGATTATCTATTGCCACGACTGCATTCAATTTTATTAGTGGGTGAACGCCATAGTCATCACCCTTGAAAAGATCAAAACTCGCTCCGGTTAAAAGTAAAAAGCAGACATTAAGAAAAACAGTAAAAACCTCAAGATAAAAACATTCACACGTCGAACCGATACCCAGACATGGGCCAGAACGGGTTTTCCGGTGACATGGTTAATGGGTGCAATTTCTCATCGCCATCGTAGGGTAGGGCGAACACATACCCGTTCATTCATACCTTACCCTCTACAGCCGTCAAACGGGCTAACTTGCAACGAAGAGAGGCTGATGCAATTATAACGCCCATGAGGCGATTAGCCGATAAGCATGATGTGCCATCTTATCCAATACCTGACAGTCTTATAGTCAAGCAATCGGACGCGCCCGTCGTTAGGGTCATGAAGGAATCATTGGGTTTACCCCGGTCTTGAAAGTCACCACAAACCAATCGGTGGTCATCTGACAGAGGGTGTTTTACTGCGTGGAAGATAAGCTTGTAACCCTCCTTGAGTTCCGACAAGAAACCTGTCAACCATCCCCCCGGTGACTAAAAATGTTCACCCCAATTCCAATATATTCAGCGTAAACTTACCTTTATTCCAATATTTATTTTGAATGAATTCATTAGGTGAGTTGTCTGATAATAACCATAGATAGGATTGTCATACTTAATGTTATAACGATCATTAACTGAGCGAAAAGGGTAACCATTTTTATAATTGTACAAGAGACTAGAAGGCTATATTAACTGAGAGTTGATGAGTTTCAATGAAAACCATAATCACAATAACATTGATATCGTTCATTTTATTCGGCTGTGATAAGGAATCAATATCCCTTAATGGGTCTGCAATAACCATCCAAGAATGCATCATTAAAGAACTAAGACAACAACCTTCTATCATGTTTGAAATGGTGGAAAAAGCCTGTAGAACTAGGGTATCAAGCATATTTGAAATAATAGCAATGGGATGTAGGAATAAGGTTAAAGTTGGAGCCTATCCCAATAATTCCGCTCAAGATTGGGACTTAGCGAAAGGATGTAGCATCCAGTCGGGGGATATCAATATACCGAACGACCCGTGGACGTCAGCTACATGCGTTGAATGGAGAGAGAAAAATATTGAGCCCATAAAAAAAGAGTTATGTGATTTACGCAGCAAGGGTAACTATACGTAGCGTT
>DUCI01000020.1:0-1622 GCA_012959905.1 Methylococcaceae bacterium
GACCCAGATATTTTGTATCTGGGTTTTTTTTTGCCTAAAACTTTTAATACGCACAACAACTAAACTTGTTGTATGATTAAAAATAGTCACTTTAATAGACTTAAATTTTCCGAATTAGCCCTTTTGTAGACAGTTATGCTTAAATTCTTTTTGCGTTGGGAATTCACTTGTCTGTGGGCAGGAATTTTATTGGCGCTCTCTTTTTCTCCTTTTGATGTAATCTACTTCCCTTTTATTGCTCTGGCTTTATTATTTAAATCACTGGATCAGGCTAGCCTTAAACAAGCCTTTTTTCGGGGTGGTTTATTTGGCTTAGGGTATTTTGGTGTTTCTGTCTCTTGGGTTTTTGTCAGTATTTATTTTTATGGGCACGCCCATATTTTGTTGGCTATTCTACTGACATTTATTTTTTGTTTTTTTTGGTCCTTGACCATTGTTTTATTTGCAACGGTATCGGTTTCGTTAACGTCCCCGGGAAGTTTTGCAAGAATGGTATTTATGCCGGTTGTTTGGTGTTTAGTTGAGTATTTCAGAGGTCAATTTATATTAAATGGTTTTCCTTGGTTACAACTGGCCTACTCGCAATTAGAAAGTCCATTGTCCGGCTATATCCCGGTTATCGGTGCTTACGGTGTTGGGTTTATAGTGGCACTATTTTCATCGTTGATGGTGCTGTCTTTTGGGCGTAAAAAAGGCTTTGTTACCTTACCCCTTTTGGTTTTTATCGTGTTCGGTTCAGGTCTTTATTTAAAGACTATCGAGTGGAGTAAACCGGCGGGAAGACCCCTAACCGTTACGTTACTTCAAGGCAATATCTCCCAAGATCATAAGTGGGATCCACGCTATAAAGTCAAGACCTTGAACTGGTATAAACAGAAAACGGAACAACACTGGGATTCTGATTTAGTTATTTGGCCGGAAACGGCTATTCCAGCTTTTCAGCATGAAATTGTAGATTTTTTAAACCCCTTATCGGCAGCTGCGCAGCGTAATGAGACTGCTTTGATTGTTAGTTTGCCGATTAGAAATCAAGATAACGGTGAGTATTATAATGCGGCACTAACACTGGGCAGTGGCCATGGGATGTATAAAAAAATACACCTCCTGCCATTTGGAGAGTATTTGCCTTTGCAGCCCCTGTCAGGCTATTTGTTAGCGTCATTAAATATCATGCCCATTGGAAGCTTTACCTCAGGGTCTATGCAACAAGATTTGATGCAGGCCAAAGGGTTTCCTTTTATTCTAACGATTTGTTATGAGGCAGTATTTGGAGAACAAACGCCAGCTCGGCTCAAGGATGCTCGCTTTTTGGTCAATGTGACCAATGATGGTTGGTTTGGGAATTCCCTTGAACCCTATCAACACATGCAGATGGCAAGGATGCGTGCTTTAGAATCAGGGCGTTATTTATTACGTGTGACCAATACCGGGCAAACAGCTATTGTCGATCCGAAAGGAATGATACGTGAGCAAGCGCCATTGTTTGAGCCTTCTGAGTTGACCGGAGATATTGTACCGATGGTTGGAATTACCCCTATTACCGTGATAGGGGATAAAGTCATAGTGATGGTACTGATACTCATTTTTCTATGGATTACGGTGCTCGGTTATAAGGGTCGGAC
>DUCI01000020.1:1660-6724 GCA_012959905.1 Methylococcaceae bacterium
AGGTTCAGATATTCCTCTGTAATTTTGTGCTTTGGGGAAAAGTGAATGAGAGGTTTTGCCGCTGAGTGTGATTCTCTAACTTTGATTGAAGGTGATAACCGTGTTTTCAGAACCCGTTGACCTTCATTTTCCAGTTCTTCTACTAATTTTTTAGGTAATTTTGCGCGACTTTGAAATTGATTAACAATGATGCCTTCTATTTCGAGTGACCCGTTGTGGTCTTCTTGAACTTCGGCAATGGCATCCTTCAATCGATAAAGTGCATCTCTTGAAAAGGCATCACAATCAAAGGGGATAAGACATCTTTCTGCGGCTATGAGTGCTGACTGGCTGTAGTAGTTAAGAATCGGCGGGGTGTCAATATAGATATGATCAAAACCTTCTAGCTGATCCAGTGCTTCTCTGAGTTTATATATTTTATAACGTGAAACGAGGCGGTCTTGTAAGCCTTCGAGTTCAATGTGCGCTGGGATGATAAAAAGATTGGGAAAAGGCGTTTCATGCACTAAATCTTCTAAACCGGAAGATTTTTTGTTACCAAAAAACCCTGACCCTAAACAACCTTTAAAGAAATGAGCAATAGTTTTATCTGCATCGTCTATTTTTTTACCCAGTAAATAGTAAGTACTATTGCACTGAATATCTAAATCGATAACCAGTGTCCGAGTATTCTTACTGGCACTGATAGCGGCAAGATTACAAGTAATCGTTGATTTGCCAACGCCACCCTTTTGATTGAAGATAACTCGACGCATTTTGATTCCTTTTTGTTAGACGAATAAGATGGTGGCAATTACTAAAACAGAGTAAATAATTTAAATCTATAGTCCGTATTGCTAAAGCGATAGATAATCGCATTTACACACAGTTCATGCTTTTGATTTTAACATGGGTACTGTATTCTAACTAGTTTGAATAATCCACCCATAAAGACGAATAATGGAAGAAAATTATAACCCTTCGGAAATTGAATTAACAGCGCAAGCTCAATGGCATGAGCAAGGTACTTTTAAGACGCAAGAAAGCTCAGATAAAGAAAAATATTATTGTTTATCAATGTTCCCGTACCCCAGTGGCCGATTACATATGGGGCATGTTCGTAATTACACTATTGGCGATGTAATTAGTCGCTATCAGCGTATGCAAGGTAAAAATGTTTTGCAACCCATGGGCTGGGATGCTTTTGGATTGCCTGCCGAAAATGCAGCGATGCAACATAAGGTGCACCCGGCGGATTGGACCTATGAAAACATTGATTACATGCGTGATCAACTTAAACGATTAGGGTTTGGATACGATTGGGATAGAGAGCTTGCTACTTGTGATCCGAGCTATTACCGATGGGAGCAATGGTTCTTCATCCAGTTATTTGAAAAAGGCTTGGTTTATAAAAAAACCGCACCGGTAAATTGGTGCCCTAATGACCAAACGGTTCTTGCTAATGAGCAAGTTATTGATGGTTGCTGCTGGCGTTGTGATACCGAAGTCGAGCGTAAAGAAATTTCGCAGTGGTTTATGAAAATAACCGCCTATGCGGATGAATTATTAAGCTCATTAGAAACACTGGACGGATGGCCTGAACAAGTTCGAACCATGCAAACCAATTGGATCGGACGGTCTGAAGGGGTCGAAATGGACTTTTCTGTGCCGCAGTTACCCGACCCAGTCTCAATTTATACCACACGTCCCGATACACTGATGGGGGTTACTTATTTAGCTGTGGCCGCTGAGCATCCTTTAGCACATTTGGCCGCTGAAAATGATTCTGAAATTCGAGCGTTTGTAGAGGCGTGTCAAGTGATGGAATCTTCAGAAGCTGCGATGGAGACCATGGAAAAGTTGGGCATTGATTCTGGTTTTACCGCCTTACATCCGATAACCAATGAACCTGTTCCGGTTTGGATTGCCAATTTTGTCTTGATGAGTTATGGAACGGGTGCCGTTATGTCAGTACCTGCCCATGACCAACGTGATTTTGAGTTTGCGCAGAAATATAATATTCCTATTCAGCAAGTTATTTTTTCAGAGTCTGACAGTGATGACTGTTCAACGCAGGCCTTTACCGACCCAGGAGTTCTGAAAAACTCAGGGGAGTTTGATGATTTAACTTCAGAAGCTGCTTTTGAGGCGATCGCCGTTAAATTAAAACAACTCAATAAAGGCGAACGTAAGGTGAATTATCGCCTGCGTGATTGGGGCGTTTCGAGGCAACGGTATTGGGGAACGCCTGTGCCTATTATCCATTGTCAATCGTGTGGAATAGTACCGGTTCCAGAAAATGATTTACCGGTCGAGTTACCACGCGATGTCTCACTTGATGGATCTAATGCACCCTTAGCGGCACATGAAAGTTTTAAAGACGTTGAATGCCCTAAATGTGGGGCGAGTGCAGAGAGGGATACGGATACTTTTGATACTTTTATGGAGTCGTCATGGTATTTCGCACGTTTTGCAAGTCCAAGTGATACATCGATGTTGGATCAAACGGTTAATAATTGGTTGCCTGTAGATCAATATATTGGTGGCATTGAGCATGCAATTTTACATTTATTGTATGCCCGTTTTTATACCAAATTATTACGCGATGAAGGTTTAGTGACTGTTGATGAGCCATTTAAGAATCTGTTAACACAGGGTATGGTTCTAAAAGATGGCAGTAAAATGTCTAAATCAAAAGGCAATACGGTTGATCCACAATCCTTGATTGAACGCTATGGTGCCGATACGGTTAGGCTCTTTATCATGTTTGCGGCGCCTCCTGAGCAATCATTAGAATGGTCAGACAGTGGTGTTGAAGGGAGCTTTCGCTTTTTAAAACGCTTATGGCGGCAAGTCTATTTGCACAGTAAGGCAGGACCGATTGCTGATTGCAGTGTTGATAATAGTGCGCTCTCTACGACCCAAAAGAATATGCGGCGGCAATTGCATGAAGTGATAAAAAAAGTAACCGATGATATGGGGCGGCGATTTACATTCAATACAGCCATCGCTGCGAATATGGAATTGATTAATGCCATTGCTAAGTTTGATGACCCTTCAGAGACTGGTTTGGCAATTAAACAAGAAACACTTCAAAGTGTCGTGTTGATGTTAATGCCCATTGTCCCACATGTTTGTCAGGAGTTGGCTTTACAACTGGGTCTGAAGCTAGAACAACATCTACAGTGGCCTCAGTTTGATGAAAGTGCTTTAGTGAAAGATACCTTACCGATTATGATTCAAGTTAATGGTAAATTGCGTGGTCGACTTGACGTTGATCCCAGTATCAGTCGTGAAGCCATTGAATCTTTGGCTAAAGAGGAGCCTAAAGTAAAATCTTTTATTGCTGATAAAGTAATTAAGAAAATTATTGTGGTGCCGAATAAACTGGTTAATATCGTTGTTTAGGTTGATGTGTGAATAGATTAATAATTAATATTTTTACAGTTGTCTTTTGTGTATTTTTTATAACCGCTTGTGGTTATAAAATCAGAGGACAAGTTGTTTTACCGGGTGGCATAGAGGCCATCCACTTAGTGGGTGCTTCCAATGATCTCTCGCGTGCTTTTGAAAAGGCACTTCGTTTTTCATCTGCAGCACTGGTTAAAAAGGCGACCTATACGAGTGTTACGATTAAAATTATCGAAGATCGATTTAAGCGTAGAACGGCCTCTTTAACTCAGCGGGGTAAGAGTACTGAGTTTGAACTGACCAATTTATTGCGTTATGAAGTTTATGACTGGCAAGGGGGGGTGTTAATTGATCAACAGCAACTCAGTGAGTCACGGGTTTATTTTAATGACCAGAGCCAAGTTATTGCCAAGCAGAATGAGGAAAAAATAATTCGGCAAGAAATTTATATGGCGCTTATTTCACGATTATTAGATCAGGTTTCATTAGGATTATTAGCAGCGGATACACCGGTCAATTCAACGGGCCAAAATGGTTTAGAGATAACCCCTAATAACCCTGTTAGCGGTGCGTCTGTTGAGTCTTCAACAGAACATGAAACAACACGTATTGTTAATGAAGTCAGAAAGCAAGTTGATGCTATTTCACAAACCGTTCAAGAACTTGAAAAGAGTGAAAAGATTGAAAGAAAAGAATAAGACCGTATTTTTGGTTCAAAGACTGATTAAAATTACAGTAGTAAGATGCGGGTAAGACCTGAACAATTAACTTCAATATTATCTAAACAGCTACCCTCTTGTTTCTGGGTGACTGGGGATGAGCCGTTACAATGCTTAGAACTTGTTGATGAAATACGTCAAAGTGCGTATCAGGCCGGTTATCAAGAGCGTGACGTACTAACCGTTAACGCGACGTTTAACTGGTCTTCTCTTTTGCAGACAGCCGTTATGCCCTCGTTGTTTGCGGAACAAAAAATTATAGAATTACAGATGCCATCGGGTAAGCCTGGGCGAGAAGGTTCGGCAGCACTCATTGACTATTTTGAGCGGCAACCCAAAGAGACCTTATTGATTATTACTTCTGGAAAAGTAACTTCAAGTGTTTTAAAAAGTCGTTGGGTACAGGGTATAGATAAAACGGGTATCATCATTCAGGTTTGGCCCTTAGAAGGCGAGTCGTTACTGTCTTGGATCTCAAGGCGTTTGAAAAAGAAGGGTTTTGATATCCAAAGGGATGCTTTGACGCTACTTGCATTAAGAACGGAAGGGAACTTATTAGCATTAGCTCAAGAGATTGAGCAACTTTATATCTTACATGAACCCGGGGTGCTGACCCGAGAACAGATAGATGCTTTGGTGGTGGACAATGCACGCTATGATGTTTTCAAGTTAGTCGATGCGTTGTTACAGGGAAAAGTCGTGAGAATGCTGAAGATTATTAAGAGTCTTCAGAACTCTGGATTAGCCGTACAGATTGTTATCTGGGCGCTTGCTAAAGAACTGCGGTTATTGATCGAATTAAAAGCAGTTGGGGAGCACATCAGTCAAAGAGAAGGTGTTTATCGAGAGCAACGTATTTGGGATAAGCGTAAATCCTTGTTAGAACATGCACTACAGCGAATAGATATGTCACTTTTAGAACACGCTATTTTGTTGGCAGAGAAAGCAGATTGTC
>DUCI01000021.1 GCA_012959905.1 Methylococcaceae bacterium
TTGGGCAATGGTGCTTGTTTGCCAGCAGGACCTCTTCGGGAGCCACGGTGTCGTTTAGACCAGGTCGATGCCGTTATTGTTAATGGTTCAGGTTCTCAAGATAGCCATAACATGCAAATGGTGGGGGGAGATGCTATTAACTTACTCACGGGTGAAAAGAAGTCGTTAAAAGAATTCAGCGGTATACATTTTCATTTGGTGGCAGGGATTGGTAATCCACAACGTTTTTTTAATACCTTGGCGGAGTACGGTATTAAGGGGGAGCAACACGCTTTCCCTGACCATCATTCCTTTCAATTAGAAGATCTTAACTTTCCTGACCAGAAACCGGTGCTGATGACAGAAAAAGATGCGGTGAAGTGCAATGCTTTTGCCCGCGAATCAATGTGGTATATGCCGGTTGTGGCTAAGCCGAGTACTTCTTTTGTTAGTGTATTTCAGCAGCTCATTTCTAGTTAATAGCGTAAAGCAAAGTAACACAATATATTTTGGGTTAAGTTGCAGTATTAGCAGCAGTCTTCTGATGACAAGACGTACTAATATTCTGCCTTAAATAGCGTATAATTTATTCCTTTTTCTTAAGGAATAAATATGGACAGTAAATTACTTGAGATATTGGCCTGCCCGTTGTGTAAAAGTTCTTTGCGTTATAACAAGGAAGCACAAGAATTAATTTGTAAGGCGGATCGTTTAGCTTTTCCTATTCAGGATGGTATTCCAGTGATGCTGGAAGATTCAGCCAGAACTATTTCAGATGAAGAGTATCAGGCCTTGTCCTGATTTTTTTATGGGCATAAAGTTTAAGGTTGTTATTCCGGCGCGGTATGGCTCGACACGATTGCCAGGTAAGCCGCTTCAGCTTCTTGCCGGCAAACCAATGATCAGTTATGTTTGCGAGCAGGCTTTAAAAGCTAAGGCCGAAGAAGTCGTGGTTGCAACGGATGACCAGCGAATCTTTGACCGTGTGGCGCAACGGGGTATTGAGGTCATGATGACCCGAGAAGACCATAATAGCGGCACTGAAAGGCTGTTTGAAGTCGCAGAATCTTATGGGTGGAGTGATGAGACTATTGTTGTCAATCTTCAAGGCGATGAGCCTTTAATTCCACCGGATTATATTCGTTTGGTGGCGGAGCAATTGGCATCTCAAACCAGTGCGAGTGTGGCCACGTTAGCCGCACCTGTATCCCATGCAGAAGAGTTATTTAATCCCAATGCAGTTAAGGTGGTCCTTAATAAAGGAGGCTATGCGCTTTATTTTAGTCGTGCGCCAATCCCTTGGGACCGAGATAAATTCCCTAATAATTACGATAATGAGTTATTACCCGCGTCATCTTTTAGGCATATTGGTCTTTATGCGTATTCGGTTGGTTTTTTAAGGCGTTATATGGCGTGGGAGAGCTCGCCACTTGAAGGCATCGAAAGCTTGGAACAGTTACGTATTCTATGGCAAGGCGAGGCGATTAAGGTAGGTACGGTTGCGCAAATGCCCGATGCGGGGGTTGATACCTTGGAAGACTTACAGCGCGTGGAACAACTGTTATTACACGGTGGTTTGAAACTGTAACCAAGAGGTGTAGACTTAAACAGTAGAGATAAAAAGTGTTTCTATAAGAGAGGTGCTTGTGTTGATAGTCTTAAAACAGCGTTATGGTTGATTCGTTTAAATCGTTGTTAACCTATGTCGCGAACAATCGTGGCTTTTGCTTGATTTCATTGGTTTTTTTTATTGCTATTGCTGGATTGTTACGATTGCAGTTCCGGACTCAGGTTATTGATAATTGGGATCAATTCATCGTTGAACATCACTGCCAAGTCGCTAAAAGTAAAGGCGGCAATAATATCCAGAGTAGTTGGCTTTGTGATGATGGAAACGAATATTATCGCTGGCGCCAACAGCGATAATAGTAACCTAATTATTTATCCCGCTCACGTGGGTTGTGACCCAACGTTTTGTGTTGCATCTGCTTAATTGGGTTTGTTACATGCAGAAACCAGAAATGGGACAATTTCATCCAAATCGATAAAACGGTTTTCTGAATCAGTGCGGGCCCGATATTCAATTTGATTAGCATCTAGGTTCTTATCACTAATTACAATTCGGTGTGGGATACCAATCAGTTCCATGTCAGAGAACATAAACCCCGCGCGTACTTTTCGATCATCAAACAGAACGTCGATGTCGGCGTCCAGTAGCGCGTGGTAAAGTTTTTCAGCAGCTTCCTTAAGGCGGATTGATTTATGCATGTTCATCGGGCATAAAGCCACTTGGAAGGGCGCTAATGGTTCAGACCACAGTATGCCCTTGTCGTCGTGAGATTGTTCGACAGCAGCAGCGACAATACGAGAAATGCCAATGCCGTAACAGCCCATGGTCATGACTTGGTTTTTACCCGCTTCATTGCTGACGCTTGCTTTCATGGCCTCACTGTATTTAGTGCCCAGTTGGAAAATATGGCCGACTTCAATACCGCGTGCTAATGTTAACGTTCCTTGTCCATCTGGACTTGGATCACCCTCAATAACGGTTCTTAGATCTTCTATTTGTTCAGGTAGAGGAAGGTCGCGTTCCCAATTAACATGACAATAATGCTTTCCGGTTTCATTGGCACCACAAACAAAGTCTGACAATACCGTGACACTGCGGTCAGCAATGGTGAGCATATTTAGGTTAAGCGGGCCAATAGAGCCAGGTTCGGCGCCGGTAGCCTGTTTGATTTCTTCTGCTGTGGCAAAGGTGAACGGGCTGGCAATACCAGCAATTTTTTCTGCTTTGATAGGATTGAGTTCATGATCGCCGCGTAACAGTAAAGCAACCAAATTGTCGTTGTCACCTTTGACAATCAGTGTTTTTAAACATTCCTTGGGGTTGATCTCAAAGAAGGTACTGATTTCTTCAATGGTTTGCTGATTGGGAGTATTAATCAGGCTAATTTCTGAAAATTTTGGGTCGGGGCGTGTTGATGAAGGGGCAATGGCCTCGGCCAACTCCACGTTAGCGGCAAAATCACTTTCAGTAGAAAAGGCAATTGCATCTTCACCTGAATCAGCTAGGACATGAAATTCATGGGAAAGATTACCGCCAATGGACCCGGAGTCTGCTAGAACGGCGCGAAATTTAAGACCTAGACGGGTGAAGATATTACTGTAAGCCTGATACATACGATCGTAGGTTTCCTGTAACGAATCATCGCTTAGATGGAAAGAATAGGCGTCTTTCATGATGAATTCGCGCGAGCGCATAATACCAAAACGGGGTCTGATTTCGTCACGAAATTTAGTTTGAATCTGGTAATAAGTAATCGGGAGTTGTTTGTAACTTCTTATTTCGGTACGTGCAAGGTCGGTGATGATTTCTTCATGGGTGGGGCCTAAGCAAAAATCTCGACCGTGTCGGTCTTGTAGGCGGGCAAGTTCAGGGCCGTAATGCTCCCAGCGGCCCGATTCTTGCCATAATTCGGCCGGTTGTAAGGCGGGCATAAGGACTTCAAGGGCACCGGCTTTTTCCATTTCTTCCCGAGTGATTTGTTCAACTTTGCGCAGGACTTTGACGCCTAGTGGAAGCCAGGTATAAAGGCCTGCGGCTAATTTGCGAATGAGCCCCGCTCGAATCATGAGTTTATGGCTGGCAATCTCAGCATCTGCGGGTGTTTCTTTAACCGTATTTAAAGGGAATTGGGAAGTACGCATGTTATGTTTGGTTTTAAGTGAATAAAAATTAAGGCACTAGTTTACCGATTACCGGCAACAATAGTCACGGATTAATCTCGCTATTAGTTGCCTTTAGGGAGAGTAGACTCTGGCGTATCAGTCGCATTAAAGACAGATAAATCAATTTCATCTTCGCCGCGCGCGACAATAACCGTTACAGCAGCATCGCCAGTAACATTCACGGCGGTACGAACCATATCTAACAGTCGATCGACACCGAGAATAAGACCTATGCCTTCAACGGGTAAGCCGACTTGATTAAATACCATGGCAAGCATGATCAGTCCTACACCCGGAACACCGGCGGTACCAATGGATGCCAGAATAGACATGGCGATAATGGTTAGGTACTGCATCAGGGAAAGGTCAATGCCGTATACGTTGGCGATAAAAACGGTGGCAACCCCTTGCATAATGGCAGTGCCATCCATGTTAACCGTGGCGCCGAGTGGAACGGTAAAAGCCGCCGTTGAACGGTTAACACCGAGTTGTTGCTCAACGGTTTTTAAGGTGACCGGAATAGTGGCGTTTGAACTGGCCGTACTAAAGGCAAAAACTTGTGCGGAGCGCATTTTCTTAAAGAATATCCATGGGTTAACGCGCGCAAACAGCAATAATAAGGTGCTATAAACACCCAGGCTATGAATTAACAGGCAACTCACAACAACAACAAAATAACCGATCATGGGTATGATTAAGCCTATTCCTTGTTCAGCAAAGGTTTTACCCATTAGGCAGAAGACGCCGATAGGTGCAAATCGCATGACCAGCATGACCACTTGCATCATCACTTCATTGAGCTTCTCTGCACCTTGCGCTAATTGTTTGCCAATGTCCCCAGTCATCAGCATGGCAATAGAAAATAAAATAACAAAAAAGATGATTTGCAGCATATTGCCTTCGGCAAAGGCTTGTATTGGGTTGCTGGGGATAATGTTAATAAACACGTCAGTAAGGGGGGGTGACGGTTTGGGGGTGAATTCTGAGAGCAGGGCTGTATTTTGTTGAAACCCTTGGCCAGGATTGATCAGGATGGCCATAACCAGTGCTAAAGAAACAGCGAGTCCTGTGGTCATTAGGTATAAGCCAAAGGCTTTAAACCCGACCCGTCCCAATAAGGCAATATCTCCCATGCCGCAGACGCCACAAATCAGTGAAAAAGTCACGAGCGGGACGACTAACATTTTAAGGGCGTTGACAAACCCTGAGCCGATGACATGAAAAACGCCTTGTACAATAAATGATTTGATCCATTCGTTGGTGTCAGCAAAGGTGTTGATTAAGCTACCGATAATAAGACCTACTGCCATCGCAATTAGGATTTGTTGGGTGATGGATGTGTTTTTATTCATGCGTTTTTAGTGAGTTGTTCTTTTACGGCCTTAAAGGCAATAGGGTTGAGTTTTTCAGTCCGTTGGTGGGCATGGCATAAGGCGCCTCTAAAGCCTAAGTAATCAGGCTTTAATGTTGTTAAATAAGGGATGTCAGCTAACGATAGAGAACCGGCAAGGCCGCAGAATAATTGTTGTTGCCGGCATTGACTAATAAACGACTGTAGCATTTCTTCGCTGATAACCTGACGAAGTGAGCCTGATGCCTTATCCGCCGTATCGATCATAGCGCCATAAAAACCGTGTTTTTTTAGCGCGGGAATAAGCGCAAGTTCCATGGGTTGGTCGGCAAAAAATACGGCAATGAGTTTTGTGCCTTGTTGTGTTATGGGTGTCAGACTCTGTAAGGTTGAGAGCGGGTCGCCCTGAGGGAAAAAGCCGATTTTAATGTAGTCAACACCGGTTTTAGCGATACGGTTAACCGTGGCGGTAATAGTTTCAGGATGGAGCGGTAAGTCGCCAATGGTGGCACTAACTGGGCGCTGGCCATTAATGCGTTTGACAATCGTGGTAATGGTTTCAGGCTTTAAGGCACCTAAGGCGCCGTTCGCAGGTTCTTTAAGATCAATAATATCCACGCCGGCATTTAATACCCATAGTGCTTCATCTACTGTATTGACGCTAGCCAGCATTCCGGTCATTTTTTGATTTCCTCAGTGATTTTTTGTCGGAAAAGGGTAATTTCTGTCATCAGCCATTCCCAGGCTTCTTGTTCGCGTACACCGGCGGCTTTTTTATAGCCAATAGTGAGGTACTCTAATTCAGCATTAATTTTTTCTGCTGATAGCATGGTTAATCGGCTAACCAGTATAGCGGCCTCAAGTACAGCATATTGGGCACGGTTAAAGCCTAGAAAGGGTGCGTGATTACCTCGGTGAATTATCTTACACAATAATTTAGGACGGAGTGCATCTTCTTCAACGTGGATTAATTCCACTTCATCGTGGGCTAATGCATTTTTGAGATAATGCCCTTGAATATGCGTGCAAGGACTGACAGGCCAGTCGCGTCTGCCGGTTAAGCAACCGGCAAATACTCTGACATCGTCAGTATAATTAATGGTTGCAGATCCGGTTGCTATTAGATTGCTTAGGGTTGTTGAGGGTTTAAACGGCAAAATCAGTAAACCTTCAGGAACCACGTGAATACCCATGGGAGCAATATGAACGGATTGTTGTGTGTCTTGTGTGATGACAATGCTTTCTTGAATCATGATTTTTTGGGTTTTTCTAAGGTGCTTCCGGCAGGTTTGAAATTGTGCAAATCAATGGTTAGGCTGTTAATCTCAGTGGCACATCCCCAGGTAAGTGGCTGGTCTTGGTTAAAACGTTTTCCTAATTGCCAAGCAATTTCAGCTCTTGCTAATTCTACGCCTAAATAAAAAGCATGACCGCTGTCGTTTTGGATGTCGAGTTTAGGATACAGGTCAAAAGGGTCTGTTGCCGAATGGAGACCGTCGCGGTTGTATATGTGGAGGCCTTCTGTGCTGATTTGAATGCGATAGCTGGGATCGGTAATTTGATTAGCCAGTTCTGTTATTTCAGCAACAGTATAGGGGAATGGGGCTGTTTCGTGTAATG
>DUCI01000022.1:0-2463 GCA_012959905.1 Methylococcaceae bacterium
TTGAGGTGATGGCGGCGTTAAAGAAGGCGAATGTGCCGAGTGTGGGTTTGATGACCAGCCCCTATAATGCTGAGTAGGTTAGGAAGCTTAAATGTTTAAATTTTCTAATAACGTAAAGCCGTTATCTTATTCAGTAGCGTTACATGTGCTGATATTGCTTTTGTTTACCGTGAATTTATCCAGTGACCCCACTGTAAGGCCTATGCCAGCCACACCCGAAATTATTCAGGCTGAGGCTCTAGATGAGACACAAGTGCTTCAGGAAGTGGAGCGTTTAAAAGCAAAGGAAAAAAAGCAACAGGCTGATGAAGCCTATCGAAAGAAAGCAGTCGCTAAAAAATTGCGTGCAGAAGAGAAAAAACTGAAGCGATTAAAAAAAGCACGGCGGTTGGAAGAAAAGCGTCTTAAAGATCAGCAATTAAAGTCAGCGAAAGCGGCGGCAAAAGAAAAAAAAGCTTTAGCTAAATTAAAAAAACAAAAGCAAAAAGCCTTACGTGAAAAGGCAGCGTTAAAGAAAATTGCAGCAAAGAAGAAAACAGATTTAGAGCGTAAAAAGAAAGCGGCAGCAGCGAAAAGAAAGGCCGATGCAGAAGCAAAAAGAAAGCGTATAGCCCGGCAGAAGTATGAAGATTCAGAAATTACTCGCGCTATGATACGTATTGAGCGTCAGGTTAAACGTAATTGGATTCGACCGAGCTCGGTGGCTAATGGCTTGACTTGTGCTATTCGTGTTCATCTTGTTGCCGGGGGTGCGGTGAAAAGTGCACAAGTTATCGAAAGTAGTGGCAATGCTATTTTTGATCGTTCAGCTGAAAATGCAGTGAGGAAAGCATCACCGTTACCGGTACCGACAGATCCGTTGATTTTCCAGAAATTTAAAGTGTTTAATTTTGTTTTTAATCCGCAATAAGTACAGGTTTATTTTATGGTAGTAAGAAATCTGAAGAAGATATTTGTTTTGTTGTTGGGGGCGGGGTTCTTTTTTTGTCAGACCGCATCGGCTGAATTAACGATAGAGATTAGCGGCGGAACCCAGTCGGCCATACCGGTTGCGGTGGTGCCTTTTGCTTGGCAGGGTGCCTCGGTTAATGCGCCTTTTAATGTGGCCAGTCTAGTGCGTGCTGATTTGGTGCGTAGTGGCCATTTTAAAGCCTTACCGGTACGAGATATGATCGATAAGCCCAGTCGTACAGAAGCCCTTAAATTAGGGAACTGGCGTGCCTTAGCACAAGATTATTTAGTGATTGGTGAGATCAAGCAGAATCAGGATCGATTTGTTATTGAATTTAAGTTGGTTGATGTTTATCGGGGTAAGCAATTATTAGGTTATCGGTTACCGAGTACGGCGCGAGGTCTTAGAAAAACAGCGCATCGAATCAGTGACTTGGTTTATGAAGAGCTGACCGGACTAAAAGGTGTTTTTAATTCTCGTATCGCCTATGTGACGCAGAAGAAAAAAAGTAAACGAATCAGTATTTATCAGTTAAAAGTAGCGGATGCGGATGGCTTTAATCCGAAAGTGATTGCTTCATCCAGAGAGCCTATCATGTCCCCGGCATGGTCACCTGACGGTAAAAAGATTGCCTATGTTTCCTTTGAGAAAAAGAAGCACCGTATTTTTGTCCAAACATTAATAACCGGCAAGCGCAGTAAGATACCCAGTGGTCGAGGCATTAACGGTGCACCGGCATGGTCCCCTGATGGGACACAATTGGCGGTGACTTTATCTAAGGACGGTAGTCCAGATATTTATGTGGTGAATCTTAAAAATGGATCGTGGACTAAATTAACGCGGAGTTATGCGATCGATACTGAGCCTTCGTGGTCGCCTGACGGTCAGCAAATAGTTTTTACCTCTGATCGTGGTGGCAAGCCGCAGATATATACCATTCCGAGTAACGGGGGGCGTGTTGAAAGACTGACTTATCAGGGTGATTATAATGCGCGTGGCAGTTTTTCTAAGGATGGTCGTAAATTGCTTATGGTGCACGGTAATCGTGGGGATTATCGGATTGCTATGATGGATATGGAAACTAAAGTATTTTCAGTCTTAACGAAGGGCCCTTTAGATGAATCACCGAGTTTTTCAGCCAATAGTCGGATGGTTTTATATGCTAAAATCATGAGCGGTAGAGGGGTTCTGTCGGCTATTGCAGTTGATGGTAAAATGAATCAAGTATTAACTTTCGATAAGGGAAATGTTCGAGAGCCTGCTTGGTCACCGTAATGAATTGGATTTTAACGTATTGGTTTATATAGAGGATATTTAATATGAAAGCATGTTTGCAGTGGGCAATGGTTTGTTCTTTAGTGTTTTTTATGGCGGGCTGTAGCTCCCTTAATGAGAAAACAGGTGGTTTTTTTGGCAGTGATGCGGTGACCAGTGGCTATTCTGAAGACGGTGAGATCCAGGATGAACGGTTAGGTGATTTAGAAGAAATTACCAATGGCTCATTAATGGGT
>DUCI01000022.1:2530-6673 GCA_012959905.1 Methylococcaceae bacterium
CCCGTTTTTGCAGAGGTTGTTTCAGCTCACGCCCAGTATTTAGTTGCGAACCCAGAGCAACGAGTGGTTTTAGAAGGTCATGCCGATGAAAGAGGTTCACCTGAATACAACGTGGCTTTGAGTGAGCGCCGTGCTAAATCGGTTGCTAGAATGTTGGAGATGGAAGGTGTTTTTCCAGAGCAACTTGAAATCATTAGTTACGGTGAAATGAAGCCGAGTGAAGAGGGTCATGATCAGGCGGCTTGGCAATTAAATCGTCGCGTTGAAATAACTTATCAGGCGCGTTCGTAAAAAATAAAGTATGAAAATTTATGGGTTCTTGTCTTTGTTGTTGGTGTTGAGTAGCGCGAGTTATGCAGCTCACGAAGGTGGCCCTGTTGACGGTGCTATTGTCGAGATAGTCACCCCTGAAGGCGTTGTTGAGGCTAATGCAGCAGGCGCTGTTGTAGAAGGTGGCTTGGGGCGTATTGCGGGAGATGATATTTCTCCAGAGCACTTGACCGATGAATCATTTAAGGTTGTTGATGAGTTGGTTGGGGAGGGTGTTGTAGGCAATACTGCCTTCGAAAGCGTGCTAGAGGCTAGTTCCCCAGACCACTGGGTTGATGAATCATTTAAGATCGTCGACGAGTTAGTTGAGGAGGGTGCTGTAGAGCCTCTTGAAAATGACAGCTTAATGGAGACGGTGAGTCGAGGACATTTTTTATCGGATAAAAACAGCAAAATGTTCCAAATTGTTGACCAATTGGAGCAATTGCAACAGGAGTTACAAGAATTAAGAGGTCAAGTTGAGGCGCAAGCGCATGTTATTGGACAATTTGAGCGTCAGCGAGCGCAAAACAAGGGCAGAACGGTTCTTGGGGCGTTAGGAGCACGTCCAGATCGGGTTGAGGGTGCTTTGGGGTTTGATTTGTCATCGCCAGTAAATGATTTATCGACTGATAAACCGAGTGCACAATTTTCTGAATCGGTGATGGCAGCAGCACAGCCCCCTAGGCAGAAGGAAGATGAGTTGATCGCTCTTTTACCGGAGCCATGGGATAGCCCTAATCAGGTTCTTGATGCAGAAGAGCTAGACTTCCAGCAGGCGTATGGTGTCTTGCGAAATGGCTATACTGAATATGCTATCGATTTATTTCAGGAGTTTTTAAGTCAATACCCTACGGGGCAATATGCAGATCAGGCGCAGTTTTGGTTGGCGGAGGCTTATCGGGTCAACCAAATGTTGGACTTAGCGGATCAAGCCTTTGAAACGCTAATAGTGAAGTATCCTGCAAGTGCTCAACTTCCCATTGCCTTACTTAAACGCAGTTATTTGGCTATTGAGCGAAATGAGATAAATGAGGCGAAGCAGTTTTTGACGCATGTCGCTATTAGCTATCCAGGATCTACCGCGGGTCATCTAGCCGCTAAGAAATTAGTTGAATTAAAAGATACCCCTTAAAAAAATATGGTCCGTATTACCGAGATTTTTTATTCGTTGCAGGGTGAGTCAAATTCAGTGGGGTTGCCAACTGTTTTTATTCGTTTAACAGGGTGTCCATTGCGTTGTAGTTATTGCGACACGGCCTATGCGTTTCAGGGTGGAGAGAAAATGACTCTTGAAGCTGTTTTGACGGAGGTCGCCCGCTATGAGACAGCTTATGTCACGGTAACTGGGGGCGAGCCTATGGCACAAGGGAGTTGTGTTGATCTTTTAGATGCCTTGGTTGATCGAGGTTATCAGGTATCGCTTGAAACCAGTGGAGCGATAGATTTGGCGGCAGTGAATAGTGCGGTTGTGAAGGTTATGGATTTAAAAACCCCCAGTTCAAAAGAGGAGCACCGTAATCGCTATGAAAATATCGCGTATTTAACCCCAAAGGACCAGGTTAAATTTGTTATTAGTGATCAGCAAGATTATGAGTGGTCAAAAAAGAAAATGACTCAATACCAGTTGTCAGAGATTTGTGAGGTTTTATTTTCTCCAACGATGGGTCAACAAAACCCTGCCGACTTGGCGGACAATATACTTAGGGATCGTCTTCCTGTTAGATTCCAGGTGCAATTGCATAAAATACTTTGGGGCGATACCCCGGGTAAATAACTAGCGATCTGATGGCGAAAAAAAAAGCAATTATTCTATTATCCGGTGGACTTGATTCTATCACTGTTTTAGCCCTCGCTAAGCGTCAGGGTTATGAGTGCTATGCATTAAGTTTTGATTATGGGCAGCGACATAATTCTGAATTGATAGCGGCTAAAAATATTGCAGCCGATTATCGTGTGACCAAACATAAAATTTTGGCGATGGGGCTGGGCTCTATTGGCGGTTCAGCCTTAACAGATAATAGAATCGCCGTACCTAATTCACCTCAGGAAGGGATACCGGTGACTTATGTGCCCGCACGCAATACTATTTTTTTATCGTTTGCGTTAGGTTGGGCAGAGGTTTTGCAGTCTACCGATATATTTATTGGCGTTAATGCGGTTGACTATTCAGGCTACCCTGATTGCCGCCCTGAATTTATTAGCGCATTTCAGATGCTTGCTAATGTTGCTACGAAGGCGGGTGTGGAAGGTGATGATTTTACCATTCATACCCCGTTAATTGATTTGAGTAAGGGTGAAATTATTCAAAAGGGTGTGGCTATGGGGGTTGATTATTCAATGACGGTTTCTTGTTATTCGGCTGATGAGGCTGGTTTGGCTTGTCGAGTGTGTGATTCATGCCGACTTAGGGCCGAAGGTTTTGAAGCGGCAGGTGTTAAAGACAATACCCATTACCAATCGCAAGAGAATTAGCTTTTAAAAAGAGTGGTTGATTTAAGTATCTTTCTTGCTAAGATTTTTAGATTTCTATATAATGCCTAATTCATTCTTCTTGGGTCGTTAGCTCAGTTGGTAGAGCACCGCACTTTTAATGCGATGGTCGACGGTTCGAATCCGTCACGACCCACCATATTTACTGGGGCTTCCCCAGTCTATCCAAGTCTGAATCAAGGTGAATAAGCCTATATTTAACCCGTGGTCTCCGCGCACCGCGTTTTCATCCGCACGAACCTCGTTTAGCAAAGGTTTCGAGGAATGGGTGGCAAGGGCTATCTTGGCTCTCGTTGATCAGTGCAGACCATACCGAGTCTCCCTGTACATCTTTACGGTCGTCTAATTCGTCGAGGTGCTCTGACATCTTTCGGATATTGCTGTGCTTGTCCCACCGTTGTACCCATCCGTGTTTCTCTGTGCACCACTCATCCCACCCTATGACGTAGACTTCGGGGGCTTCGATTAAGTGCGCGTACATTTTGGCGTGGGGTAATAAGTCGTGTAACTCTTCGAACTTTTCTTCGATGTAGTTGAATATGCAGTCAGGGTAACCGGAGCGGGGTACATAACCAATTTTTTTATGATGCTCTTCGCGATCGTTTAGGGAGTGAAATTTCCTGCGGTCTTTTAGCGGGCACAAAGGCTCATTTGTAGACGATGATTCTTAAAGAAGGGCAAAAAAAATGCGATACCACCATGGACGGGGTATCGCATAAAAATTCTAGCTAAGCCCAGAGGGCCAAATTTAAGGAGAATATAAAATTCTGAGTTCAGTATATTCTTTAACCGTTTTGTTGGGAATGTGACACAGTGTCGCGCGACAACTTGACGCATAGGTCACAGAATAATAGTTGATATAATGCTTCCATTATTTAGGAAGTAGCTTTTTTTCTGGTCATGTTTTTTAAGGAACTCTATGCGAATTTTTGCAACATCTTTTGTCGTAATAACGACACAATTTTATGTCTTATTTTCAACGTCTATCATTAAAATAATTAAGGTTATTTTCTAATCTCAATTCCGCACCACCTTAGAGTCATCCTATTGGGTACTCTTTTATCACAAGTTTGATTAATAAATAAACTGCTTTCATAGCTATTTAGCTCGGTATTCATAGCATGAAATATACTGCTTGTAAGTAAAAATAGCCAACTCATTTAATGATTGTGTAGCGTATAAACAGCGTGACATACTTCTTTAAAATTAGGCGAGGCGCATCCTGACAGGCGTTGGGGTGCGTCTTTTTAGTATCCACGTTTTAATTAATCCACAGGTTCTGTGAGCAACCCTGTGGATAACGCCGGCACAACTAACTTAAGTCATTGCTGTGTCAGGCGT
>DUCI01000023.1 GCA_012959905.1 Methylococcaceae bacterium
ATTCTCTTTTTACTGGAGGGGTAGAAGATATCAGCTGTAGCGTGAAAGTCTATTTCGCCCTAAAATTAGCCGGTGACGAACCCACATCACCGCATATGGTTAATCTCAGAAACTATATCTTAGGTCAAGGCGGAGCAGCTAAAGCAAACGTTTTTACCCGCATTACTCTGGCTATATTTGAACAAATCCCTTGGCGTGGCGTACCCTACATACCGGTTGAGATTATGTTACTTCCCAAATGGTTTCCCTTTCATTTGGATCGCGTTTCTTACTGGTCAAGAACCGTTATGGTTCCTCTTTTTATTCTGTGTACCCTAAAAGCAAAAGCACTTAACCCTAAGAAAATTAATATTGCTGAGTTATTTGTTACGCCGCCTTACGAAGAAAAAAAATATTTTTCTAACGATACCTTGTTAAGTAAAATTTTCTTAGGTTTAGATAAGCTAGGCCTAATCACCCGTCCACTCATCCCTAAACGATTAACACAAAAATCTTTTGACCTCGCACTGAACTGGATTACCGAAAGACTTAATGGTGAAGATGGCTTGGGTGGTATTTCCCCTGCTATGATTGCCGCTCACCAGGCCATGTTACTTTTAGACCTGCCCCGCGACCACCCTGACGTTAAAACAGCTCGCAAAGCCATAGATAAATTAATTGTTTTTCGAGACCAAGAAGCCTATTGCCAGCCCTGTCTGTCGCCCGTTTGGGACACTGGGTTAGCCGCATTGGCCTTACAAGAAGCCGATCTACAAGGAACACGGCAATCTAGAGAAAAAGCTTACAACTGGTTAAAAACAAAACAGTTAGATAAACAAGCCGGAGACTGGCAAATACAAAAACCACATCTCAACGGTGGTGGCTGGGCCTTTCAATTTGAAAACCCACACTACCCTGACGTAGATGACACAGCCCTTGTGGCATTTGCCATGGCTAACGCTAATGACCTAAACAACCTTGAAGAACCCATTCACAGAGCAACACAGTGGACTGCAGGCATGCAATCCAAAAACGGTGGTTTTGGCGCCTTTGATTGTGATAATACCGATTACTACTTAAACCATATCCCTTTTGCTGACCATGGCGCCTTACTGGACCCACCCACCGCTGATGTCAGTGCACGTTGCGCCATGTTACTGGGACATCAACTTAACAGCCATCCTGAATACCAAAAAACACTGGATAAAACTATTACTTATCTTCGTAAAGAACAAGAATCAGACGGCTCTTGGTTTGGTCGCTGGGGAACGAATTACATCTATGGCACATGGTCGGTTCTATTAGGTTTAGAGCAAACCCAAGTACCCAAAAATGACCCTATGTATACCCAAGCCGTCCAATGGCTAAAAAGCGTACAAAATAATGACGGCGGCTGGGGCGAAGATAATTATAGCTACCACGATGATAGTACACGGGGACAAGCTGAAAGCAGTACTAGTTTTCAAACCGCTTGGGCACTTCTTGGCTTATTAGCAGCGGGTGAAGTCAATAGCCCCGAAGTTAAAAATGGCATAAATTATATTTTATCCCATCAAACTCAAGAGGGTCTTTGGGCTGACCCCGGTTTCACAGCACCTGGTTTTCCTAAAGTCTTTTATCTTAAATACTATGGCTACGATAAATTTTTTCCTCTATGGGCATTAGCGCGTTACCGTAACGAACTTCAGAAGTTGTGATTCTTGGAATTATTGTTGCGTTACCAGAAGAATTATCTTCACTCACTAACGCCAAAATAAAAAAAGGCCAGATCCACTCTCTGGATGCTAACACTTCAGTAATCCGGTCAGGAACGGGCTCTGAAAATGCTTCTCATGCCGCCCAAAAACTAATCTCTCACGGCGCCAACCACCTGATCAGCTGGGGCTGCGCCGGTGCCTTATCGAAGCAATTAAAACCCGGGCACTTAGTCATACCCGCACAAATCGTTGACCACCAGAACATCCTCATCAATCTACCCACCTCTTGGCCTGAATATTTATGCCGCACATTAACAGCGCCTAAAGCAATCTCGTCTGGAAAATTACTGGAAAGCAAGCAACTGGTTTCCCACTGGCAAAATAAAGAGCAGCTCCATAAAACCACCCGTGCTGATCTTGTGGATATGGAAAGCGCTGCAATTGCTCGTATTGCGCAACTTAACGATATTCCTTTTGTTGCTATCCGGGCTATTGCCGATTCGGCCACAATGAATCTACCCAAAGCAATAAGCCACTCTCTTGATGACCACGGTGAAGTACAACTCCACAATTTACTTAAATATCTTGCTACTCACCCCAACGAAATCTTCGAATTAATTAAACTAGGACTATCCTTCCATTTTGCAAAAAAGTCGCTCTGTCATGTCGCCGATCAGTTGGATATAATAACTGCCTTTCAATCGCCTGATAACTAAATATCGACTATGCCTGATCACCTTACTCCGACCCATAGTGCTCTGTTTGCACTGAGTTCCGTAGTCCTCCGCTTCCCTTGGGTTGTTGTCAGTCTATTTATTTTACTCAGCGCAAGTAGTCTTCAATTTACTATTAATAATCTTGGCGTTAATACCAATGTTGCAGAACTTCTATCCCCTGATTTACCGTTCCAAAAAAATCGCTTAAAACTAGAAGCAACATTCCCAAAGTCAGCAGACACGCTACTGCTTGTCGTTGAAGCCAGCACCCCTGAAAACACCGCCATAACCACTCAATTACTCATTGAGCGTCTCAACAAGGAGCCCTTATTCACCTCCGTTTATGCCCCAAGTAGTTCTGACTTTTTCAAACGTCAGGCCTTCTTATACCTCGAACCAGATGAGCTCAACAATCTTTCTCATGACTTAACTGAAGCTCAACCTTTTGTCGGGCACCTCGCGCAAAACTTTAGTCTTAAAGGCTTATTTAGCATTATAAACCACGCCTTTAAACCCAAAGATACCGTGTTACCCATGGATATTAATCCGTTATTAACCGCAATTAACACCAGCCTTGAAGCACAATTGCTGGGCAACAGCCACCCGGTATCATGGCAACGTCTCATTCTTGGCAAGAACTCATCGCTTGAAAAAAATCGCCGCCTCATTTTAGCCAAACCACTATTGGACTTTAATCAAATAATGCCTGCCGAGGAAGCTTTTCTCAAAGCGCGAGAAATATCCCAAGAATTTGAACAATCCATTGATGAAGTTTCAATATCCATTACCGGCGAAAAAGCTTTAGAACACGAAGAGCTAGAGAGCGTGAGCCAAGGCGCCATCTTCTCTGGCATCTTATCCCTTACTCTCGTTTGCATAACCCTTTATTTTGCCCTCCGGTCATTCAAACTCTTATTAATTACCTTTACCTCTCTGATAACAGGATTGATCTTAACCGCCGGATTTGCAACGATTTCAGTGGGCCACCTAAATCTCATTTCCATTGCCTTTGCGGTACTTTATATAGGATTGGGGGTCGATTTTGCGATCCACCTCTGTTTGCGTTATCGAGAATTAATTGCAGAGAAACAAACTAATCTAAACGCTATACATGGGAGTATTCAAAGTGTGGGGAAATCACTCATCTTATGTGCAATCACCACTTCAATTGGCTTTTTTGCCTTTATTCCAACCGATTATGCCGGCGTTTCTGAACTGGGTATTATTTCAGGTGCAGGCATGTTTATTGGGCTCATTGTTTCCCTCACACTACTTCCTGCATTACTGCAGGTCTTACCGATCAAAGCTATTAAGCAAAACAAAACAAAAACACCTCGACTAGATTATCTTGCCACGCTGCCGTTTCGCTTTAGCACCGGCATTCGTGTTGCTGTTATTTTTCTAATCTTAGCCGGGAGCTATTTTATAGGTCAACTGACTTTTGACTCCAATCCTGTCAACTTACGTGACCCCAACAGCGAATCCGTTACCACTTTCAACCGCTTATTACAGTCACTTGATGACTCACCTTTTGCCGTGGAAACGCTAGCTGATGACTTAACTCAAGCGGTACAGCTGGCTAAAAAATTTGAATCACTTGACTCGGTAAAACAAGCCATTACTATTCGTAACTTTGTCCCTGATAACCAAGAAGACAAGTTACTTATTGTAGAAGATCTTGACCTTATCCTAGGCAGTCAACTAGGCGCCTTTTCAAGCCCTATTGAACACCAAGAAAACCATCAAGCACTACTCAGTTTTAAAGACAATATTGAAACCGTATTAGCTCTCAAAACACCCCATTTCGACCTCGTTTTATTACAAAAACTACACGATAATCTAGACCGGTTTTTAGCCCAAACGGCGACTACGTATAGTGAATCAGAAAAGGAGCTATCGCTAGATTTATTAGGCTTATTGCCCTTTTCAATGGACCTTCTGAACTCAGCATTAGCCGCTACTGAATTTGAAATAGATGATATCCCCACGTCCATCAGTGAACATTGGGTAAGCCATAACAGCCTCTATAGAATCCTCATTCAACCACAATATAACTTGATGGACCAAGAAAAGTTAATTAGCTTTGTAGATGACGTACAAACCATTGATGACCGTGTTACCGGCTTGGCTGTTGCTGACCAATCATCGGGAAAAGCCGTTGTTAAAGCCTTTATCCAAGCCTTTATAGGGGCTATTGTGGCTATAACCCTACTCTTATGGATCATGCTTGGAAACCTTAAAGAAACCCTCCTCGTTATTGGGCCGCTACTGCTTGCAGGTTTATTAACGGGCGCCTTTAATGTCATTTTGGACAATCCGTTTAACTTTGCTAACATTATTGCCTTACCGCTCTTAATGGGCATGGGCGTAGATAGTGGTATTCATATTGTCCACCGCCTAGCCCACAGAGACGAGTCCAGTGATAACCTATTAAGAACCAGTACCGCGCGCGGAGTCTTTTACAGCTCAGTCACCACCTTCTGTAGTTTTACGAGTCTGGCCTTTTCTCCACATGTAGGAACGGCAAGCATGGGACTGTTATTGGCAATTGGGATAGCATTAACCCTACTGACAACATTAATCGTCCTTCCTGCATTTAGCCCGCAAAAAACTAACTCTTTTAATTAGCGTATTAAGGCACATCATGTCATTTAGCATTTCCGAATTACTTCAATCACGTAGCAACGAAAAATTTGCTTTGCACGAACAGCACCTTAATAACCAAATGGTCCGAGTACTTAATACCATTGGTTATAATCGCAACTATAAGAAAGCAATCGGCCAGTATCTTTACGATGACAAAAATAAAAAATATCTTGATTGCTTAAGTGGTTTTGGTGTCTTTGCTGTGGGTCGAAACCACCCGACTGTTATCAGTGCATTACAAGAAACGTTAACGTTAGAATTACCCAATTTAGTACAAATGGACGTTTCGTTGCTAAGCGGCATTTTTGCTGAAAAAATTCTTCAAACTACCCCCGATAATTTAGAACGAATGTTTTTTTGCAACTCAGGGACTGAAGCCGTTGAGGCTGCAATTAAATTTGCGCGCTACACGACAAAACGAGAAAAAATACTCCACTGTGAGCACAGTTACCACGGCTTAACATTAGGGGCACTTGCCTTAAACGGTGAAGAAGTCTTTCGTGAAGGGTTTGGGCCACTATTACCCGGCTGCTCTAGCGTTCCTTTTAACCATTTAGAACGTCTTGAAGCGGCTTTAGCCGATAAAGATGTTGCTGCTTTTTTCGTTGAACCCATACAAGGCAAAGGCGTTAACTTACCCGACGACAATTACTTAAAAGAAGCGCAACGTTTATGCCATCAATATGGCACCTTATTTGTGGCTGATGAAATTCAAACCGGTGTCGGAAGAACCGGTAAATTCTGGGCCATTGATCATTGGGATGTAGAACCGGATATGATTTTAATGGCTAAAGCCCTCTCGGGTGGGTTTATACCTATCGGGGGTGTCGCCATGACCCAAAAAATCATGGATGCCGTTTTTAATCGTATGGATCGCGCCGTTGTTCATGGCTCTACATTTTCTAAAAACAATATGGCTATGGCTGCAGGCATTGCCACATTACAAGTTATCGAAGATGAAAAACTAATTGAAAATACGGCCTTAATTGGTGAAAATATTATTACCAGTCTGGGTGCCATGACTGAAAAATATGAATTCCTTAAAGAAGTCCGGGGCAAAGGGCTTATGATTGCAATTGAATTTGGTGCACCTAAGAGCTTATCACTCAAAACGGCTTGGATGATGTTAGAAGCCGCTAATAAAGGTCTATTTTGTCAGATGATTACCATCCCTTTATTTAAAGAACATCACCTTTTAAGTCAGGTCGCCGGTCATGGTATGAACGTAGTAAAATTATTACCGCCATTAAATCTAACCGAAGAAGACCGAGATTGGGTCGTCAATTCATTTGATAGTGTTATTGCAGATTGCCATGAAGTTCCCGGTTCTATTTGGGACCTTGGGAAGAACTTAGCCGGTCATGCCATTAAAAATAAAAAAACTAAATAACTAAATTAACACCGATATCTTAGTTAACATTGATCTCTTTACTGACTTTTAATATTACGGATTAGC
>DUCI01000024.1 GCA_012959905.1 Methylococcaceae bacterium
ACAAGGGATTTTACAGCGTTATAAAGAGCTTAGAGATATTATTGCTATTTTAGGCATGGATGAATTGTCAGAAGAAGATAAGTTAACGGTGACTCGAGCGCGTAAAATTCAAAAATTCTTGTCACAACCTTTCTTTGTTGCAGAGGTGTTCACTGGATCTCCCGGTAAGTATGTCTCACTTAAAGATACCATTGCGGGCTTTAAAGGAATCATTGAAGGACAATACGACGATATTCCAGAGCAGGCTTTTTACATGGTCGGAACCATTGATGAAGTGCTAGAAAAAGCACAAAAGATGAACGGTTAATAGCCCAACGAGAACGAAAAAATGACGATGACGGTACATGTAGATATAGTAAGTGCAGAAGGTGAGATCTTTTCAGGACTTGCTGAGATGGTTTTTGCACCCGCTGAAATGGGCGAAGTGGGTATTGCGCCCCGTCACGCACCATTTATTTCAAATTTAGTTCCTGGTGAAGTTCGTGTGAAGGTTAGCGAAAGTGAGAATCATCCCTTTTATGTCTCAGGGGGGGTTATTGAGGTACAGCCACATCTGGTGACTATTTTAGCGGACACGGCCATTAGAGCAGATGATATCGATGAGTCGGCAGCACTTGAAGCAAGAGCAAGAGCTGAAGAAGCATTAGCCGATAAATCGGCTACGATTGATTATGCTAAGACACGAAACGAGCTCGCACAGGCCGTTATGCAACTGCAGACTTTAAACAGATTAAGACGTCGATCTCGATAGCTTTGATCTGTGATAACAATGAGACCCGGCAGTTCTGAAAAGGGCGGTCGGGTTTTTTTGTATTAGCCATGAATAGATTGCTTATGGTATAAAATTTATAAGCAGTGGCATAAAAGTCATTTTTATTTGTTAATAATACAATTAAGGAAAGGAAACCATGCCATTAGATCGCGTACCATCTGGAAATAATATTCCCAATGATTTTAACGTTATTATTGAAATTCCAGCACAGAGTAATCCTATTAAGTATGAGATCGATAAAGAGTCAGCGGCATTATGGGTTGACCGCTTCATGGGAACGGCGATGCAGTATCCAACTAACTACGGTTATATTCCTCAGACGATATCAGATGATGGTGACCCCGTAGATGTCTTGGTGATCACCCCGGTGCCATTACTGGCGCGGTGTGTGATACGTTGTCGAGCGGTGGGGTTATTGGATATGAGTGATGAAGCCGGTAGGGACCCTAAGATTCTCGCCGTACCCATTGCGGCATTAACGTCTTATTACAATAAAATTAAAGATGTTAATGATTTACCGAAAGCATCATTAGATATGATTAGTCATTTCTTTGAACATTATAAAGATTTGGAAGAGGGTAAATGGGTCCGCATAGACGGTTGGTTAGGCCAGGATTTTGCTGCCGCTGAGATTAATGTGTCGATACAATCCTATAATAAACAACAACAAGATTTACCTGAAGAGACACCCGATGTCTTAATGCCAGTACAACCGCAAGCGATAAATTTGTAGATAGTTAGCTGTTAGTAAGGAATTATTTATGGGAATAAAAAGTATTATTTTAGCCGCTGGTAAAGGAACACGGATGCATTCTTTACGCCCCAAGGTTCTGCACACCTTAGCGGGAAAGCCGTTGGTTGAGCATGTTTATGATCTGTGTAAGCAACTAGAAAATAATACGATCACCATAGTTTATGGTCATGGCGGTGAGACGGTTCGAAAGGTTTTGGGCTCGTTATCGGTGCATTGGGTCGAACAGGCAGAACAATTAGGCACGGGACACGCGGTTCAGCAAGCACAGAGCCAGATTAATGCTAATGATACCGTTTTGATTTTGTATGGCGATGTCCCTTTATTGCAGGTCGCTACGGTTCAGCAGTTACTGGCGGATGTATCGGAGAATACGTTAGCGTTATTAACCGTGGAATTGGATCAGCCGACAGGTTACGGGCGTATTGTGAGAGACCATAAAAATCAAGTCATTAATATTACCGAAGAAAAAGATGCGTCAGCGGCGATTAAACAAATTAGAGAGGTAAATACCGGTATTTTGGCGGTAGCAGGGGCGTCATTAAAACGGTGGTTAGGATTATTAGAGAATGATAATACTCAGAACGAATATTATTTGACCGATATTATTGCGCTAGCCGTGAGCGAGGGTGTTGCCATTAAAACCAGTCAGCCGGTCCACAGTAGTGAGGTATTAGGGGTCAATAATAAAAGTCAACTGAGTTATTTGGAGCGTGTGTACCAGACTCAGAAGGCTGAAACATTAATGTTACAAGGCGTGACCTTAGCAGACCCGAGTCGTTTTGATTTGCGGGGCGAGATAACTAAGCTGGGACAAGATATTTCAATTGATGTTAATGTGATTTTAGAGGGCTGCCTTGAAATTGGCGATGGGGTGAGTATTGGGCCTAATTGCGTGATTAAAAATTCCAAAATAGCGAGCGGCGTTGAGATATTAGCAAATTGTGTCATTGAAAATGCCATTGTTGGCGCTGATTCACGAATAGGTCCTTTTGCACGATTAAGACCTGGGGCGGAAATTCAATCATCTGTTCATATTGGTAATTTTGTTGAAGTGAAGAAATCAATGATTGGGCCGGGCAGTAAAGTTAATCATTTAAGTTATATCGGTGATTGCCAAATAGGTGCGGGTGTTAATATCGGGGCTGGGACGATTACCTGCAATTACGACGGTGTTAATAAGTCACTAACAACAATTGAAGACGGTGCTTTTATCGGCTCCAGTACTCAATTAGTCGCACCGGTAACGGTGGGTAAAAATGCGACGATTGCCGCAGGATCAACAATTACTAAAGACACACCAGAAGAGCAGCTGACACTCAGTCGAGCAAAACAAATAACAATTAAGGGCTGGCGCCGTCCGGTTAAAAAAGGATAGTTTATGTGTGGAATTGTCGGAGCGATTAGCCAACGAGATACGGTTCCTATTCTTTTGGAAGGATTGAGTCGCCTAGAATATCGGGGTTATGATTCTTCAGGGCTTGCCGTGATTGCGGATCAACAAATACATCGGAATCGGCAGATAGGCAAGGTGAGTCAATTAAGGGCGGCATTGCAGAGTAATCCATTTCAGGGTCAGGTTGGTATTGCGCATACCCGTTGGGCGACGCATGGCAAACCTTCTATAGCGAATGCGCACCCCCATATTTGTCAAAATCGTGTGGCAATTGTTCATAACGGTATTATTGAAAATCATGAGCAATTAAGAAAAAAACAACAACAGTTGGGTTACTCGTTTAATTCTGAAACTGATTCTGAAGTCATTGTGAATGAAATAGTTCACCATATGGCGGATTCAACGGATGTCTTAGTGGCCGTTAAAGAGGCAGTCAAGCATTTAACGGGTGCTTATGCGCTGGGGGTGATTGCACGCGAAGACCCTGAAACACTGATTGCCTGTCGTAAAGGTAGCCCTTTGGTGATTGGCATTGGCATTGGGGAATATTTTATAGCTTCAGATATTGCCGCCTTATTGCCGGTGACACAGCGATTTATTTTTCTTGAAGACGGTGACGTTGCTGAACTCCGTTGTGAAAAAATAACCATTTTTAATGCCCAGGATGAGCCGGTAGACCGACCCATAAAAGAAAGTAAATTAAATGCGGATACAGTCGGAAAAGGCTCTTTTCGGCATTACATGTTGAAAGAAATTTATGAGCAACCTCAAGCGATTGAGCAAGCATTGGCCGGGCGATTAGTTGACGGGCGATTGAATGAATGTTCATTTGGGCATAATGCCAGTGAAATTTTTAATCAAATAAAGTCAGTGCAGATTTTAGCGTGTGGGACCAGCTATCATGCCGGGTTAGTCGCTCGCTATTGGTTTGAAAAGTTGGCACGGGTACCGTGCTCGGTGGAAGTGGCCAGTGAGTTTAGATACCGTTATCCCATTATTGATAAAGACACCTTAATTGTAACGTTATCCCAATCTGGGGAAACCGCGGATACGTTGGCGGCCTTACAAGAGGCTAAACGATTAGGGGCGGTGAATTCATTAGCTATTTGTAATGTACCGGAAAGTTCGTTGGTGCGCGCATCTGATTTAGTGATGTTAACGAATGCCGGTCCTGAAATAGGGGTGGCCTCAACGAAGGCATTTACGACTCAATTAGTGGTGTTATATTTATTGGTCATCGCCATCGGGCGGCGCTTTGATTTAGATGAGAAAACAGAGCTAAAAATTCTATCTGAATTAAAGGATTTACCGAAATATATTACCCGTGTGTTACAGCTTGATGATGAAATTAAACAATTGGCTGAGCGTTTTTCCGATACAAATAATGCCCTTTTTTTAGGCCGTGGTAGTCAGTTTCCAATCGCCATGGAAGGGGCTCTAAAGCTTAAAGAGATCTCATATATTCATGCAGAGGCCTATCCAGCCGGTGAGCTCAAGCATGGGCCCTTAGCTTTAGTTGATAATACCATGCCGGTAATTACGGTGGCCCCTAATAATTCATTGTTAGAAAAGTTGCGATCCAATATTCAGGAAGTCAGCGCAAGAGGCGGACAGTTAATTGTATTTATGGACGAGAGCTTACCGGCGACTAATGATCAAAATGTGACCATAATCAAGGTCACTTCTGTGGTTAATGAGTTGGCACCCTTGGTATACACTATTCCACTTCAGTTACTGGCGTATCATGTTGCCGTTTTAAAAGGCACGGATGTTGATCAGCCGAGAAATTTAGCTAAATCGGTTACTGTCGAATAAATCCAGTGATTAAGGTTTAAAACAGTGAATGCCGTTGAGGAAGCGTTCACATTGCAATGGATTCAACGAGTTAAAACAGAAGCGTGATCACTCTTGTCGCCAAATTGTCTATTTTGACTGACATTATTTGTCTACTTTTTCCCATTTTTTTTCTGTTTAAAAAGCCTTACTATAGAACTGTCGAAACTTAAAAAGGGGAACCCCCAGTTTTGAGTACAAAGGATTTTTTAAAGGAATATCCCTACTATTTTGCGATGGAATGCTCGCTCAACACCTCCGCTGTTCGACTTGTAGGCTTACCATAAGGATTTGGTAAGCCTATTTTTATTATTTAAAATTAACCCGGGATAGGGTTCGGTGCGTGTTATCAGCGTAGTTAATGGGTTTTAGTGTAAAAAAATGGAAAAAATCATTCAGGAATGATGATTAAACTACAGTTAAAGGATTAATAAAGCTAAGGGAGTTAATAGTTATGAGTATTCGGTTAGATATTTTATCGTGTATTGATGAGGGTGTAGTCATATCGAGTGAGATTATTGAAAAGTTATCCATTAATGGCCGTTCTTTTCATAATTCAATCCGTTTTATGCTAAATCAGGGTTGGTTGCTTTCAGCAGCAGGATCAGGTCAGAAGCATTTCGCGGGGTATACAATAACGGCTTTGGGTCGGGAAAAGCTTGATAAGCAGATGATTGATAGCCCGCCTGAGGGACAAAAAAGACTGTCGCCAGACTTTGATCGTATGCGTCAATATTTACAGGCTAATGTTGAAATCAGTAACACACAATTGGTGGGTCTGTGGAATGATAATACCGATTATTATTTACCCTATGAAGGTGAGGCTAGTTTTCGTTTAATGAATGGATGATTGGTGATAACGGTTAATTTTTAGGCGAGAGTGTTTTAACGCAGTCTTTATCAGTCCGGTAACTTAAAACCCACATAATCTTTAAGATTATGTGGGTTTTTTTGTGTGTATTGAATAGGAAAAAGGTATGGTATTACTATTTTTATTAATCAGTGATTGTTAAAAGACAGAATCCGATGGGGAGAGCAAATGGCATATGAAATAGAGTTTCACATAGATTTTTATTATCTTGATGACCGGGTAGTTACAAAAAAAGGGGTTTATGGTTTCGATGATGAGGAAGTAGGGAGTATCGAAGAGGCTTTTGAGTGGTTTTGTCAGGACTTTACCGATGCCGTCGAAGAAGACCTGGTGGATTGTGATGATATTGATTTTGAAAAAATTAAGGAAACAGCAATGGGTATTGATGTGATTACCGATACGACTGAAGGGGTTAAAGAAGAATACGTTTGACCGATACGAAAATCCTTCTGGAATAAAGATTTTAATTGGTATGATTAAAGTAAGTTTCTATCCGTTATTTGTTAAGAGAAAAGACAGGGCATGAGAGATATCTTTTTAGGGTTAATGATGGTGTTTTACGGGCATGCGGCCTTAGCGCAATTACCGGCGGATGATCGTGGTGGTTTGGGCCTTGAAGCGCTATCGCGCATAGCCTTAGTACTGACCGATAATCATTATTTTGTTATTTTAGAAAATGGTGAAAAACAGGCGGTAGACGATAGCGCCCTTTTAGGAGCGGAGGGCTTTGAAACGGTCTGGTATTTACACGACCAAAAGGCTTGGGAAGGGAGACGCGATAAAGGG
>DUCI01000025.1:0-9669 GCA_012959905.1 Methylococcaceae bacterium
CGTTGAGGGTTATTAAGTAGTGGTTGTCTTGATTTAACCAATCTAAGTCTTTCTGAACAGCAGTCCAGTTAGGGTTCTGTAGTGCCTGAATGCTTAAAGGGTGGAGCCCCCAGCGTCGTAAGTCTTTCGGTGAATGGTTAAATAATTCCTCGGGCGTGGTTTTTAAAAGTAATTTGTTGAATGTATTGCAGCCAATTTTAGGGGTGCGTAGGAGCGCGCACCAGAATTTAATGTTGTCATTGGGGTTCATGGCAAGTGGGTGTAGTCTAGGTGTCCTGTGAAGAGCGGTTAATCTATAACGTTAATCCATTGAGTTTTTAGCTCGGTTCGTTCAAAGTTTAGGTTAAATCAGATAAAATGATATTTTTTTAGAATTAAGGTAAGAAAACAGTTGTGAGTATTTTGACGATTCTTGAATTTCCTGATGAACGTTTGCGCAAGGTCGCTACACCAGTCGAAGCGATTGATTCGATGCGCAGCAGGTTGATTGACGATATGTTTGAAACCATGTATGAGTCCAATGGGATCGGTCTTGCGGCGACACAGATTGATTTTCATGAGCGGATTATTGTGATGGATACCAGTGAAGAAAAAGATGCGCCTTTTTGTTTGGTAAATCCTGAAATTCTTGAGCAAGAAGGTACGGAGGTTTCTGAAGAGGGGTGTTTGTCCGTACCGGGTTTTTTTGAGAAGGTTGAGCGTGCAGAGAAAGTGGTTGTCTCGGCGCTTAATCGGGATGGTGACGCGTTTGAGTTATCTGCTGAGGGAATGTTAGCTGTTTGTATTCAGCATGAAATGGATCATTTAAGTGGTAAATTATTTGTGGATTATTTATCGCCTCTTAAGCGTCAACGGATTAAGAAAAAAATGGAGAAAATACATAAAACCTACCGATCCCGTAATCAATAAGGGGTGTATTAATTTGAGAGTTGCCCAGTTATGAAAGTAATTTTTGCAGGAACACCTGAATTTGCAGTGCCGACATTGCAAATGATTTTAAATTCAGAGCATGAGGTTTGTGCGGTCTATACACAGCCTGATCGACCCTCGGGTCGAGGGCGTAAAATGAAGATGAGCCCTGTCAAGGCACTGGCCTTGTCCGCTCAAATCCCTGTTTTTCAACCGGAGTCTTTAAAGTCACCCGAGGCATTGGCAGAAATAGTCGGATTGGATGCTGATTTGATGGTGGTTGTGGCTTATGGTTTATTGTTGCCTCAAGTTATTTTAGATGCCCCAAGATTGGGGTGTATTAATGTGCATGCCTCATTGTTGCCGCGTTGGCGTGGTGCGGCGCCAATACAAAGAGCAATTATTTCAGGTGATGTTGAAACGGGCGTTACAATTATGGAGATGGTCCTGAAGCTTGATGCGGGTGCTATGTTACATAAGGAGTGCTGTAGGGTTGATCCTGAAGAAAGTGCGAGTGAACTTCATGATAGGTTAGCCGTTTTGGGCGCAGTCGGGCTTAAGAAGGTTTTGCCTTTGCTTGAGCGAGGTGATGTTATTCGGGTTGAACAGGATGAAAGTGACGTGTGTTATGCCAAAAAGTTGCAGAAAGATGAAGTGCTCATCGACTGGAATAAATCAGCTGTAATACTGGCAAGACAGGTTCTAGGTTTCAATTCTTGGCCTGTTGCTCAGACTTTATACCACGGTCAGGTCTTAAGAATTTGGCGTGCCAGTGCGTATGATTCGGTTGTCGAGGGGGTGCCAGGTGCTGTACAGGTGGGTAAAGAGCGCGTTTTAGAGGTGATGACTGGCCAAGGGGTTTTGCGATTATTGGAAGTGCAGCTTCCGGGTGGAAAACGCATGCCGAGTGAGGCTTTTTTAAATGCGCATGATGTTACCGGTGTCACGTTGGGCTAGCATTATGATGGAACAGTCGTTATTTTATTTTTTTATTTTAGAGCAGAAGGTTTTTCGTGAATAATTGTGAATTCTAGACATATTGCTGCCAAGGCCTTGCATAAGGTTCTTAAAGATAACGTCTCTTTAACGTTAGCTTTGGATGAATTGTTGGGGCGGGTTGAATCAAAAAAAGATAGTGCCTTTATCCAAGCGTTGTGCTTTGGTGTGATGCGCTGGTATTCTTATTTAGAGGCGTTATTAGGCGTCTTAACGCGTAAGCCAATTAAAGATCTGGATATTAAGATTCTCGCTTTGATCGGGTTATATCAGATTAAGTTTATGCGGGTTAAGCCTCATGCAGCAGTTTCTGAGACTGTTTCAGCGGTTCGAAAAAAGAGTTGGGCACGGCCTTTACTTAATGCGCTTTTGAGAAGATATCTCAGAGAACAAGAGGCGCTTGATCGACAAATTAATGCGCTAGACTTGCCGATTCGAGAAGCACATCCTAGTTGGATGGTTGAGATGTTAGTCGAACAATGGCCTGATCAGGCGCGCTCTATTTTAACGGCCAATAATCAGCTGCCGCCCATGGCTATCCGCGTTAATCCAAAATATTACACTCAAACACAATATCAGGCGGTTTTAGCAGATCACGCTATTAATGCCACAAGGGTGTCGCATTGTTCATCTGCTTTGATATTAGAAAAACCTATGGCTGTGGAGCAGTTGCCCGGTTTTTCAGAGGGGCATTCTTTTGTGCAAGACAGTGCGGCACAATTAGCCGCTACATTGTTGGATTTACAGCCGGGTCAGCGGGTGCTGGATGTTTGTGCCGCTCCTGGAGGGAAGACAACCCATATTTTAGAAACGGAGCCGGCACTCGAAGCCGTTGTGGCCTTAGATATTGATGCCCATCGCTTATCGCGTGTAAAAGAGAATTTGGAGCGTTTAGCGTTAGATGCTGAGTTATTGCTGGGTGATGCTTCACGGCCAGAAGACTGGTGGGACGGTGTGTTGTTTGATCGTATTTTATTGGATGCACCTTGTTCTGCAACCGGTGTTGTGCGGCGACACCCGGACATAAAATGGTTGAGGCAGCCGGAAGATATAGCGGTTATTGTCGAGCTACAGCAGAAGATTCTGTGTGCGATCTGGGCATTATTGAAGCCGGGTGGGCGCCTGGTCTATGCGACTTGTTCTGTTTTGCAGCAGGAGAATGAGAAACAGGTTATGCAGTTTTTAGCATCTCAGGAAGATGCTGATACTGTTGCTATTAATGCGGCTTGGGGGCAGGCGCGTCCGTGTGGGCGTCAGATCTTAACAGGAGATGATGGGATGGATGGTTTTTTTTATGCAGTCATTGTTAAGCAGTAGAGGGATTGTTTTACTGGGTGCTTTATTGTGTCTGTCCTGTGTTGTGGCAGATGAGCAAAAAAACATCCGATTCTTGGAAAAAACGATCAGAGCAAGTGAGCAAGGCCTTGTTTTGGATGCGGTCGTGGGCGTGCAGTTAAGTGGGGAGGCTGAAAAAGCACTAAAAAGTGGAGTTCCTTTGGTGTGGGCTGTTACAGCTCGGCTATGGCAGTCGCGTGCGATCATATGGGATGAAAAAATAGCAGAGGTTGTTTACCGTTATCAAATTAGTTATCACGCCTTGATGGATGTTTATCGGGTAAAAGATGAGCAGAGTGGCGCAGAGAAAACATTTACCAGTTTGCAACTAGCGTTAAATGAGATCGGAGGTTTAAAAAATATTTTAATTACAGCGGATAGGTCTATTTCTAAGAAGACGCATTATAGTATAGGCTTGTTATTTGCCTTAGATAAGGAACGGTTGCCGGTACCCTTACGCCTAGTTGCTTATTATGACCCGGGGTGGGTACTGACTAGTCAGTGGGATATATGGTCTTTTCAAAAATAAAATTTCCCATCAGTGTCTTAGCGTTTTTATTGCTGAGTTTGGTCTTGTTGTCTCTTCATTTAATGAGTTCAGCAACGCAGGAGTCATCAGAGTTAAGCGAGTTATATTCTTCATTGGTGCTCATTAATGCCATTGGATCGGTCATTCTATTGTTGTTGGTGGGCGTTAATGTTTACTCATTATTTAGACAACTTAGAAAGCGTGAGGCCGGCTCGCAGTTAACGATAAAAATGGTGTTGCTTTTCGTTTTTCTCTCATTAGCCCCCGCAGGGATTGTGTTCTTTTATTCAGTACAGTTTTTAGACCGGAGTATCGATAGCTGGTTTAATGTTGAAATTGATCGGGCTATGGATGATGCCTTGGAAATTAGTCAGGTTTCTTTAGAGCAGAAAGTACGTGATCATTTAAAGCAAATGGAGCGGTTGGCAGAAAGTATAGTGGTAGGTGAACAGATGGACATTGAGGTGTTGCGGGATAGAATATCTGCCGATGAGTTAACGTTACTTTCCAGTCAGGGGCATATTAAAGCTTTTAGTAGTTTGTCATCAACGCTGGAGTTACCGGATGTGGGGAATACCTTGCTTACTTTGGGGCGTGGCGATAGTTATGCCGGGCTAGATTCAGTGAAAGATAGGGAGTTAAATGTACGCGTTATTGTCAGGATTAACACGGAAAGCCCGCAATTTTTACACGCTTTGTTTCCTGTTTCTCAGCGCATTGCCGATCTGGCCGATTCTGTTGAGTTTGCATTTGTGCGTTATCAAGAGATGACTTATTTGAGAAATTCATTAAAGGTAAGTTTTTCTTTGGTGCTGGGGTTGGTCTTACTGTTAAGTTTATTGGCAGCTATTTGGATAGCTTTTATTAGTATTCGAAATATTATTGCACCGGTTAAGCAGTTAGTAAAAGGTACGCAGGCTGTTGCAGATGGAGATTATTCTCAGCAGCTGCCTGTTTTGGTGCATGATGACATGGGGTTTTTGGTCGAGTCTTTTAATAAAATGAGTAAACGCGTCGGCTTGGCTAGGGATGAGGCGCGATTATCAAGTATTGAAGTTGAAGATCAACGGGCTTATTTACAAACGATTTTATCCAGTTTAACGTCTGGGGTGATTAGTTTAGATGGTGAATTTAATATTCGGACCGCTAATCAAGCTGCAGATGCAATTTTTCACTGTGCCATTAATCAATTTTCCGGTCAACCATTGCTAGCATTTACGGAGGGGCGATCAGATTTGCAGCACTTGGTGAAAATGATCCATGTCAAAATGGAGTATGCGAACTTTACCTGGCAGCAACATGTTAGTTTGTTAGGACCGAAGGGGCGACAAGAAATTCTTTGTAGGGGGGCGCCATTGTTTTCCCAAAGTCAGGTACGGATTGGAGCAGTTATTGTTTTTGACGATGTTTCAGATTTAATTCAGGCGCAAAAAAATGCCGCGTGGAGCGAGGTTGCAAGGCGGTTAGCGCATGAAATAAAGAACCCATTAACACCCATACAGTTGTCAGCAGAGCGGTTACAGTTAAAACTTTCTGGATTGCTGGACGATTCATCGGCAGCTATGCTGAATCGTTCGACTAAAACCATTATTCAGCAGGTTGAGGTTATGAAAAAAATGGTGGATGAATTTGCCGAGTACGCTAAGCCCTCTAAAAAGAATCCGGAAAGTATTTCTTTACCTGATTTGATTCAGCAGGTGGTCGCGTTATACTCGCTGCAACCGAAGGTTGAATTTAATGTACAGTTGGCGGCTACAGTACCGAATGTACATGCTGACCCGATTCAAATGAGGCAGGTATTGCATAATTTAATAAAGAATGCGTTAGAGGCATTAGCTTATGAAGGGTGCATAACGGTATCGGTCCAGTTTTTAGATAAAAAAAATGCGCAAATGGTTGAGGTGGGTATTTATGATAATGGTCCGGGTGTTACGGCAGAGCGAATGGATAATATCTTTGAGCCCTATATTACGCATAAAGAAAAAGGGACCGGTTTGGGTTTGGCCATTGTGAAAAAAATAATTGAAGAGCATCGAGGGAGTATTTGGTTGGATACGGAGTATCACGAAGGAGCGGGTTTTGTGTTTCAACTGCCTCTTGTGTAATTAAATAATCATTAGGAACAGTTTAACTATGTCAAAGCATAATACGAAAGTACTGGTTGTGGATGACGAGCCAGATATTCGTCAATTGGTTCATGACATCCTTAAGGATGAGGGTTATCAGGTTGCTATGGCAGAAAATGCACAGGTAGCCAGAGAGCTTAAGAAAAGTGAGCAGCCAGATTTAATATTGTTGGATATTTGGATGCCAGATACTGATGGCATTACGCTTTTAAAAGAATGGGTTTTGGAGGGCGTTGTGAATATACCCATAGTCATGATGTCTGGGCATGGGACCATTGAAACAGCCGTAGAAGCAACACGGTTAGGGGCTTATGATTTTCTTGAGAAACCACTGTCTTTAGCGAAATTATTATTAGTCGTTGAGCGGGGGCTGGAGGCTGGTTTACTGCAAAGTGAGAATACGGGTTTAAAATTACAGTTAAATAAATTGGTTGACCCTGTTGGGAGTGGTGCTCAAATTGAGCAATTGAAAGATAAGTTGAAACGGTTGGCGCAACATGATGCGCGAGTGCTGTTTTCAGGAGAAGGGGGCGCGGGGAAAGAATTATTTGCTCGGTTTTTGCATAAACATAGTCCTCGGCGTTCAGGTCCTTTTGTGGATGTATCGGTAGGGAGTATTGCGTCTGAGAATGCAGCAACAGAGTTTTTTGGAACAGAAGATGAAGCAGGGAAGATTTACCCTGGATTGTTAGAGAGAGCCCATGGCGGCGTACTTTTCTTAGGTGAAGTGGCTGATATGGATTTGGAAACGCAGTTACGGTTAGTGAGTGCGATGGATTCAAGCTCTTTTCTTCGGGTCGGAGGGAGCGCGCCGGTTTCTGTCGATGTTAGAGTTATTGCATCCACGCGGATTTCTTTAGAAGCAGAGGTGAGCGCAGGTCGGTTCCGTCAGGATTTATTTTATTTGTTAAACGTTGTGAGTTTTGAGATTCCACCGTTAAGGGAACACAGTGAGAACATTCCGGTTTTGTTGAGTTTTTATGTTGATTTTTATGTAAAGGATGAAAAGTTGTTATTTCGGAAATTTTCTATAGCGGCGCAGAATTTTTTACGGAATTATGGTTGGCCCGGTAATGTACGGGAGTTGAAGAACCTGGTGCAGCGATTGCTTATTTTAGGCGTTGGTGAAGAAATTGGGGTTGATGAGGTAAAAAAAGCCTTGGGGTCGGCGGTTTCTGAGGTGTCTACGATGCCTGAGTTCTTTAGTTTATCGTTAAAAGAGGCGCGAGAGCAGTTCGAAAGGTCTTATATTCAGTATCATTTTGAACGTACAGGTGGTAGTGTTGCCAAGCTTTCGGCGGTAATTGGTATGGAAAGGACTCATTTGTATCGGAAGTTGCACGCCTTAAAGATTAAGTTATAGGCAAAATATTGGGCTGCAGGTGTAAAAAAACTTGATGGAGAGTGCTTTATTCATTATAATTAACGGTTTTATATTGTCTCAATCAAATACGAAGCACTGATGAAAACATTTAGCGCAAAACCAGCCGAAGTGAAACGTGATTGGTATGTTGTTGATGCCGAAGGAAAGACCTTAGGTCGACTTTCAAGCGAAATTGCAAAACGTTTACGCGGAAAACACAAACCAGTATATACCCCGCATGTGGATACCGGAGATTACATTATTGTAATCAATGCGGAAAAAATCCATGTTACGGGTAACAAGGAAAAAGATAAAGTCTACTATCACCATACAGGCTATATTGGTAACCTTAAATCGGTTAACCTCAACAAATTAAGAAGAACATTTCCTGATCGGATTATAAGTACGGCAGTCAAGGGAATGTTACCTAAGAACCCATTGGGCAGAGCGATGTTTCGCAAGCTGAAAGTATATGCAGGCCCTAACCATGATCATCAGGCGCAACAGCCTAAGGTTTTGGATATCTAGAGAATTAGTAGGAAAAAACTATGGCAGAAGTTCAGTATTATGGAACAGGACGGCGTAAAAGTGCAGTAGCACGAGTTTATGCAAAAAAAGGTTCTGGTCAAATCACTATCAATAGTAAAAGTATTGATGATTATTTTGGACGTAAGACAGATCAGATGGTCGTGCGTCAACCTTTAGAGCATCTTGAAATGACATCTGATTTTGATCTTGATGTTTATGTTAAAGGTAGTGGTCCTTCGGGGCAAGCCGGTGCTATTCGTCATGGTCTTACGCGTGCATTGATGGAATTTGATGAAACGTTACGGCCTTCTTTGCGTACAGCAGGGTTTGTTACTCGTGATTCACGAAAAGTTGAGCGTAAGAAAGTGGGTCTTCATAAAGCGAGAAAACGTCCGCAGTACTCGAAACGTTAATTTTCTGTTTTTGTTATTTTTAATTTCATTAAAGGCATTTTTCAATTATTGAGATTAGAGTTTGAACAAAAAAGGAAGAAAAGAAGGTTGTAGTTTTTAATAACTACGACCTTTTTTTTTGATAAAATTCTTGTGTAAATTCATGTATAGGACAATAGATGACGACAAAAACTGAGGTTCCTAGCCCTTTTTGCGGTATCGGGACAGATGATTTGGTGCTTAATATAGATGGAAAATCTATTAATGTGTTGGCAAATGGTTGTGCTATTAATACTCCAGCATTTGAACAAGCCATTGGAGATATTGTTCCTAGGGTCAACGGGGAAGAGGTTGCACTTGAGGTCGCAGTCGCGCAAGCAGCAGATATTCTTAGGGCTTCTCATCAGACTTTAATTGGGGGCTGTGCAACGGACGTAAATGGCATGCGTGCTTTGGTTTCTCTGGCAGATCATCATGGCGCAGTTATCGATAATATGGCATTTAATACCACACGTCGTAATATTTTGGCTTTACAAGATTCGGGTTGGATGAATACAACGCTTGCTGAGGTTAAAAATCGTTGTGATCTGTTGGTGGTTATTGGTACTGATTTAGAAAAGGTTTCACCGCGTTTTTTTGAGCATTTCATCTGGAATGAATCGCCTATGTTTCTAGAGACTAGTGCGCAACGTAAAGTAGTTTATTTAGGTAAAGAACCTTCAGGTCAATCAGCGGTGTCACCGTTGGGTGTTAGGCCTCAAGTATTGCCCTGTGCAGATGAGGATTTGCCGGAAGTAGTGGCCGTTTTAAGGGCTTTAGTAAAAGGAGAAAATATTTCCCACTATGAAATAGACGGTATAGCGTTAACTGACTTGCAGGCGTTGGTTGAGCAGTTAAAAGAGGCAGTTTATGGTGTAGTGACTTGGTCGGCGGGTGCCTTGGATTTCCCGCATGCAGAATTAACAGTGCAGGTTATTTGTGAGTTGGTGAAAGATCTTAATGAAAAAACGCGCTGCTCTGGTTTGCCACTAGGGGGTAGTGAAGGTGATCAAACAGCGAATCAAGTAACGGCTTGGTTGACAGGTTATCCCGCTCGATTGTCTTTTGCAAAAGGTTTCCCAGAGTACGATCCTTATCTTTATGATGGGCAGTTATTGCTGGAGAATAAGGAGGTTGATGCCTTGTTATGGGTACATGATTTTAATAGTAAGGCATTACCACCCGAGGATGTTGTTCCAACGATTGTGATTGGTCGTTCTGGGATGCATTTTGAAAAAGAACCAGAGGTATTCATTCCGGTGGGTACACCGGGAATCGATCATTGTGGCCATGCCTTCCGAATGGATGGTGTAGTTGCTATTCGATTGCAAAAATTAAGGGAGTCAGGACTGCCTTCAACAGCAGAAGTATTGACGTTAATTGATCAGGCACTGTAAAAAATGATAATAAAACTTACCGGTGGGGTGGTTTACGACCCAGCTAATAATATTA
>DUCI01000025.1:9722-36557 GCA_012959905.1 Methylococcaceae bacterium
GACCCAAGTTGACCAGGAAATTGATCTTCGTGGCAAAATAGTGATGGCGGGTGCTATAGATATGCATACCCATGTCGGTGGTGGAAAAAATAATATTGCTAGAATTTTGTTGCCAGAAGATCATCGCTCTGATCCGGTTGCAGCCACAGAGTTAACACGATCAGGAACTGGGCGTGCTTTGCCTTCATCTTATGTGACCGGTTATCGATATGCTGAAATGGGGTATACCTCGGTTTTTGAACCGGCAGTATTGCCGGCTAATGCTCGTCAAGCGCATATGGAAATGGGTGATATCCCTATTTTAGATAAAGGTGGCTATGTCTTGATGGGAAGTGATGATTATTTCTTGCAAATGATGGCGGCTAAGAAAGATCAACAAGCAATCAACGATTATGTGGCGTGGACACTGCATGCTACAAAATGTATTGGTGTAAAAGTTGTTAATCCAGGCGGTATTAATGCCTTCAAGTTTAATCAACGTCAACTTGATCTGGATGAAAATAATAAGTTTTACAATGTGACCCCTAGAGATATTCTCAGTGTTTTGGCGACAGCGGTTAAAGAATTGGGTATTTCACATCCATTGCATGTTCATGGGTGTAACCTTGGCGTACCGGGCAATAAAGATACGACCTTGTCAACCATAGAGGGTGTTGGTGGGTTGCCTATGCATTTAACCCATATACAGTTTCACAGTTATGGGGTTGAGGGTGATTTTAAATTTTCTTCGGGCGCCGCTGAAATTGCCGAAGCAATTAATAAGAATAAGAATATTACCGTTGATGTTGGGCAGGTTATGTTCGGGCAAACGGTTACGGTATCAGGGGATAGCATGAAACAATATGCTAATCATAAACATGCAAGCCCTAATAAGTGGGTTTGTCTAGATATAGAATGTGATGCGGGTTGTGGTTTGGTTCCTTTTAAGTATCGGGATCAAAATTTTGTTAATGCATTGCAGTGGGCGATTGGTTTAGAAACTTTTCTTTTGGTTGAAGATCCTTGGCGAATATTTTTGACAACAGATCATCCTAATGGCGCTCCTTTTACCACTTACCCACATTTGATTCGGTTACTGATGGATAGAAGTTTTCGGAATGATATGTTGAAAACGATTCACCCTGAAGCGCAGAAAATGACAACGTTAGGTGCTATTGACAGGGAGTATTCATTGCAAGAGATTGCAATTATGACGCGCGCAGGTGCTGCAAAGTTAGTGGGTTTGGAAAATCGAGGACATTTGGGTGTGGGGGCTTGGGCTGATATTACGGTCTATACACCGGATGATAACCGAGAAAAGATGTTTGAAAAGCCTGATTATGTGTTTAAAGATGGCGAATTAGTGGTTAGAGACGGTGAAATTGTTCATATTAAATGGGGTACAACACATATTGTTACGCCTGAATTTGATCGCGGTATTGAAAAGGATTTGGCGAAATATTTTAGTCGCCATATGACCATGAAGATGGGAAATTTTAAGATTAGTGATGATGAAATAACCGAAGATGGGCGCAACACATTGACTGTTCAGTCAACCCAGAGAGGTGTTTTATGATCATTAATGGTGTTTTGATCGATCATACTTTCGCAGAAGCATTTCCGATGAAGGCTACGCGTGTCATCATTACGGCACAAACAGAGCAGTGGGCTTTTAATGCGGCCAAGTCAATGACGGGGTTTGCGACGTCAGTCATAGGCTGTGGTTGTGAGGCAGATATTGAGCGTTACTTAAAGCCTTCAGAGACACCGGATGGGCGTCCAGGCGTTTCTGCCATGTTGTTTACCATGGGTGCCAAATCATTAGTAAAACAGCTTGAAACGAGAGCGGGGCAGAGTGTGTTGACCTCTCCGACCTCTGCTTTGTTTTCAGGTATCGATGGCGGTATCCGAATTCCCTTGGGCAAGAATTTGCGTTATTTTGGTGATGGTTTTCAGACCTCTAAAATGATTAATGATAAGCGTTATTGGCGAATTCCTGTGATGGATGGTGAATTTCTGGTTGAAGAAACAACGGGGCAGGTGAATGCTATTGGCGGCGGTAATTTACTTATTCTGGCGGAGTCTGAAATAGATGCATTAGAGGCCTGTGAAAAGGCTGTTCTTGAAATGCGCAAAGTACCTAATGTAATCTTGCCTTTCCCGGGGGGTGTGGTGCGTTCTGGTTCTAAAGTTGGGTCAAAGTACCCGGCGTTGACCGCATCGACTAATGATGCTTTTTGTCCAACTTTAAAAGGGATTACAAAGTCTGAATTGTCTCCAGAAATTGAATCGGTCATGGAGATTGTTATTGATGGTTTGACCGAGGCGGATATAAAAAAGGCGATGAAAGTAGGTATGGAGACCTTTTGTTCGATTGGTGCTTATAATGGTGTCAAGCGTATTAGTGCCGGTAATTATGGTGGGAAATTAGGGCCCTATCATTTTCATTTACAGGAGATTATGAATGACTGATTTGACGTTGACAATGAAATATAGGCCTAATCAGCGTGTTGATATGTCGCCTATAACCTGTGATAAGTTAGCAGGTTTAGAGTTGGCTGAAATTGCGGCTATTGAATTACAGAATGGTAAAAGAAAATTGCGTGTTGATGAGTTGTTTTCGATTTCAGGGTCAGATGTTGGGAAGATACACATCAATAATAGTTTTTATAAATTAGATTATATTGGTCGTGGATTAGAGGGCGGCAGTATTCGGGTAACCGGTGATGTGGGCGCTTATTTGGCGATGGATATGCGCGCGGGGGAAATAACGGTATCGGGTAATGTTGGGATCTACGCGGCTTGCCAAATGAAAAATGGACTTTTACAGGTTCTTGGTGATGTCGGTGACTTCCTAGGCAGTGCTTTACCGGGGAATAAAAAAGGTATCCAAGGTGGTACCGTCCTTATTAAAGGTAATGCGGGTGATCGTGTGGGAGATCATATGCGACGCGGGATGATTTTAATTGAAGGCGATACTGGGGATTATTGTGGCGCTAGAATGACGGCGGGAACTATCGCGGTTATGGGTAAGACGGGGCGAAATATTGGCTATGCTATGCGTCGTGGCACATTGTTGTTGTGGCAGCAACCTAAGGTTCCGGTCACATTTGGTGATTGTGGAACCCATACGTTTTCATTTTTACCGATGTTGTTTAAGGCCATGGCGAAATTTGATTCTAAGTTTTCAGATTCCTCTCAACACTTTAACCGTGTGCATAGATATGGTGGAGATCTAGCAGGGATGGGTCGGGGCGAGATTCTAGTTCGGGCAGGTAACGCCTAGATCGTTTGGGTGGGCTTCGAGTATTTTGGCGATTGATTTAATATAAAGCAAAGGTTCGATAGCTTGTACACGTTGGCGTAGTGTGTCGACAGTATCGTTGGGGTACACAGGAACTTCTTGTTGGGCAATGACGGGGCCGTCATCATAGACCTCATTGATAAAGTGAATACTGGCACCGCTAATGGTTTCTTTTGCATTAAGAACCGCTTGATGTACGCGGTTACCATACATGCCTTGGCCGCCGTGTTTTGGCAGTAACGCAGGGTGGACATTCAATATTTTGTTTGAGAAACGGGCTAATGTTTGTTGTTTTATATGCTTCATGTAGCCAGATAAAATCACGTAATCTGTTTCGGCGACGGAGAGGGCGTCTTCAATGGCTTTATCCTCTTGGTCGCTATTTGGGTGTGTTAATGCACTGATGTGAATTATTTTTATGGTGTTTTCTAGACACCATTGAGAAATGGCAGAATTCTCATTATTGGTAATAACAACCCCAATGTTAGCACTGAGTTGATGATTTTTTATCGCGTGGATAATTGCTTTTGCAGCAGAGCCACCGTGAGAAGCGAGAAAGCTGAGCGTGGGTTTTGGGTTCACAATTAGCGTGTTCTTTGAGTCAATTAATAGCAGCGGTGGTGTTGGTTAGCGTGTTGGAAGCCAGTGTTGTTTGGCTGTTTTAGGCAATGAAGCAAAGCGCCTAAGGGCTACAGCATTAACGGTCTCTGTATCCCTTAGGTCTTTGTGTTAGCTATTAAGATTAGATTTTACCGTCTAGCCCCATTTGAAAATATTTGTGGATAATATTTTCTTGATTCTCTAAAAGCCAGTCAATACTCGGTTGGTGGTTCATGGCTTTATGAATTGCTTGGGCCGTTGCTTTACGATGAATATCGAAAAGGATTTGGTGGTCGAGATTATCATCTGTGGCAACGCTGGGGTTAAGCCATACGGAAACGATAATACCTAAGTCGTTTGCTTTTTCCTTAGGAATGTCACCGGCTCTAACCGCATCCAAAACACCATTTGCAATAGCGGCTTGGACAGTGCCCATTAAGATATTAGTGTAGCGATTATCTTTAACAGTGACTTTGCTCACCATTAAGGTGACTGGGCGAACTTGTATGTCGGTATTTAAAATAGCAAAAACGCGCGAGTGCCCTTTGACTTGGTCGCCCGTTAATGTTGCTAGAGCAGTGCCAACAGGACCGTCTAGTTCACCAATAACTATTTCGGGTTCTGCTGCTGTTCCGGGAGGACCGCCAGCGACTAAGGATTCACCGGTCCGCATTACAATTCTTTCACTCATGGTGTTTCTCCAAAAGAAGGTGGTTAAAAAAATACTTATGATTAGTAATGTAAGCGACTAGAATAGCATATTTGTGGGTTATATTTATTTGCTTTATGGCACCAACGTTAACTACCCAAGATCATAGCCGTGATGTGGCAGGATTGACTTATATTTATCCCGTCTTGTCGAGGCGAGCAGGTGGAATTTCTGTAGGGATTAATTTTAATGTGAATAATGCCTGTAATTGGCGTTGTGTCTATTGCCAAGTGCCTGGGCTATCTGTTGGCAGTGCACCGGATATTGATTTATTAAAATTACGAGAAGAGCTGTGTTTTTTTCTAGAGTATGTTGATTCAGGACGTTTTTACAGTGATTTTTCTGTTGATCCTAATTGTCGAGATATTAAGGACATTTCTATTTCCGGAAATGGTGAGCCGACGAGTTTAGCCAGTTTTTATGAGGCTATTGAGGTGATTAAGGAAGTTTTGGAACGCAGGTCTAAGTTGGGCCAGATCAAATTAGTGTTGATTACTAATGGTAGCTTATTGCATCGAGAATCCGTTAGGCGTGGTTTGGAACTATGGGGGTCATTGGGCGGGCATGTATGGTTTAAGTTAGATAGTGCAACAGTAACTGGGCGAGAGTTAATCAATAGTACGATGATGCCTACAGAGCGCATTTTGGAAAATATTAAGTTGACCGGGCAGGTGTGTGAACTTTGGCTGCAAACCTGTTTTTTTGATTATCCAGAAAAGATAAATTTTGATGGTGAAGTTAGGGAATATCAATTGTTTTTGCAAGATATTCGGACCCAAGTAAAGATCCAGGGCGTTTATTTATATACTTTAGCGCGACCATCTCTGCAGCCGGAGGCGCAGGTTATTGCTCCTGTGCCAGGATATCTGTTGGACCGGGTGGCAGATAGTATCAGAAGGATCGGCTTTAAGGTTCAAGTGAGTTATTAGTCGATTTGTCCCGTAGATAGGTATAGGTTATCAATATCGCGGTAATGAGTGTTAGCCAAGCGGTGACTAAAGGACCGATAACGCCGTCATAATTGCTGACCAAGAAATACCAATCAGAGCTAGGGTTTCGATTTAGAAATGCCGAATTTGTTTTGATTAGAAAGACCCAGCCGGCATGGATTCCAATGCATATCCCAAGGCTCATAGGTGATTTTATTCGTATGGTGGCAAGAAAGATACCTACAGACATGAGGGCAATAAAGGCCGATAGGTTTTCAGGGTTAGTCAGTTGAGTTAAAGCGTCGGCTATTAAGTAGTAGCTACTGGATAGATTGGCTTCATCAGGCGGTATTTCTGTTTTACTTTTAAGGAAATGGAGGCCTGCGTAATAAAAAGCGCTGAGGAAAACAGCAAATAGCACGCCTTTGGCACGCTTTAGGCTAGTCAAAAGAATGCCCCGGAACAGCATCTCTTCTGGGATGGAAATAAGGAATGAAATGAGCAGTATTTTGAATAGCTTAGCCAGTATTATTGTTGTTGTGAACTGAAAATTAGTATCAACAACCCAGATATCAAGAGAGTAAAAAGTAAGAAATAGAGGCGCTAGGATAGCGATACCTAGGACTAACCCGGCTATTATTTGGAGTGCAAAATCTTTCTTGGCTACAATACCTAGGTCTGCCTTAGATAGTTTCAGAAAATGCATTAAAGGGAATATGCTGAGTAGAAGAAGTACCAAGGCTGTTTTACTGATCAGTTTGCGCAAAGGAACGGCCCCGTCAATAGCGAGGAATATAAAATACCCCAAGACGCCCGAGATAATAATTGCAAGGGTGAGTATGGCGAGGGGGGTCAGCGCAGAAAGTAGTGTTTTCATAAAGGGAACAAATATTTTTTATTGTTAGGTTTGTGAATATTAAGTTATAATACCCTGATAATTCAAATGCGAATGTGGCGGAATTGGTAGACGCGCTGGTTTTAGGTACCAGTATCTTTGATGTGAGAGTTCGAGTCTCTCCATTCGCACCATGCTTTTATCCTAATGGATGTTGGTTTGACTCGTCTATAACTAGATCAGTTACTAGAGGGTGCTAGCATAACATTACCAGACCTATTCTATATTCTATCCATTCCATATTCTATATCCCCACAAATTTATTGAGGTAAATAAATGCAAGTTTCTGTTGAGAAAATTTCTGATTTGAGCAGAAAAATGACTGTTCGTGTTTTGGAAGAAAGCATTCAAGAAAAGACCGAGGCTCGACTGAAGACATTGGCTAAAGATGTTAAGTTAGATGGTTTCAGACCTGGTAAGGTGCCTTTTCATGTCGTTAAGAAAATGTTTGGTGAGCGCGCTAGGGGCGAAGTGATTAGTGCGTTGGTTGAATCTTCTTATTATGAAGCGTTGCAAAGTGAAAGCTTGAAACCAGCAGGTGCACCCCATATTGTGCCGAGTGAGGATCAAGGCAATGATGATGGGTTTGAGTATGTTGCAGATTTTGAAGTCTTACCGGAAGTCGACTTAGCAGGGATAGATCAAATTGAAGTTAAACAGCCTGTTTGTAGTGTACAGGAAGAGAATGTTTCAAAAACCATTGAAACGTTACGGCTCAACAAGAAAGAATGGCGTGCCGTAGAACGCAGTGGTCAAGAGACGGATCGTTTAACCTTTCATTTTTCGGGTGTTTGTGAGGATAAAAACTTCACCGATGGAAAGGTAGAGAATTATCAATTGGAATTGGGCTCGAATCAAATGATTCCAGGTTTTGAAGATGAGTTGCTCGGCCTTAGTGCGGGCCAACAGAAGGTGTTTGATAGTGTCTTTCCTAAAGAGTATGGGAATGCTGATTTAGCCGGTAAAACGGCCACATTTGACGTTGAAGTTGTGTTGGTTGAAGAGATGAATTTGCCTGTAGTTAATGAAGAATTCATAAAGTCCTTTGGCAGTACGGCCGGTGATGTTGATTCATTTAAGGGTGAGGTGAAGGCTAATTTAGAAATTGAATTAGGCCAAGCGATTAAACGGCACCTTAAGAATCAGGTCATGGATTCATTATTTGATAAATTCCCTATAAATCTTCCTGATGTCTTAGTGGATCAGGAGATAGAAGCACTTAAACAGCCTTATAAGGAAAATGCTAAGCGTCAAAAGCAGGTCATTTCAGATAGCGACTTGCCGCGTGAGATGTTTGAAGATCAAGCTAAGCGCCGGGTTGCGTTAGGGTTGCTGTTATCAGAGATTGTCCAAGAAAATACCATACAAGTGGATGCAGCAAGAGTGCGTCAAGAAATTGAAGTAATGGCTAATACTTATGAGAAGCCAGAGGATGTGGTAAATTGGTATTATGCAGATAAAAAACGCTTGGCTGATGTAGAGAAAATGATTCTTGAAGAGCAGGTGATTGATTGGGTCGTTAAGCATAATACCGTGGTTGAGGAGAATGTTGCGTTTGATGAATTAATGACGCCACAGAATTCAGGGGTTGTAAATGGCTGATTTTAAAGAAAGCGTTGCTGAATTAACGAATAGTGGTTTGGTTCCTATGGTTATCGAGCAAACGGCTCGAGGTGAACGTTCTTATGATATTTATTCACGGCTTTTAAAGGAGCGTGTTATTTTTATGGTTGGGCAAGTTGAAGATCATATGGCTAATTTGATTGTTGCTCAATTGCTTTTTTTGGAATCAGAGAATCCAGATAAAGATATACACCTATATATAAATTCTCCGGGTGGCTCTGTTTCTGCTGGATTGGCTATTTATGACACCATGCAGTTTATTAAGCCGGATGTCTCGACCATGTGTGTTGGACAAGCGGCGAGTATGGGGGCCTTATTGCTTACTGGGGGGGCGAAAGGTAAACGCTATTGTTTACCGAACTCGAGAATGATGATACACCAACCATTAGGTGGGTTTCAGGGGCAGGCTTCAGATATTGATATTCATGCTAAAGAAATTATTTTGGTTCGAGAGCGGCTCAACCGGATTATGGCGGATCATACGGGACAAACGATGAAGAAGATTCAGAAAGATACGGATAGAGATAACTTTTTGAGTGGATCTGATGCGGTAAAGTTTGGGTTGATCGATAAAGTTTTGGCAAGTCGGGTGGCGGGTTCTGATCGATAGGTATTCTAAAGTTGTATTGAGTCTATCAACATTTAGTGCAAGATTAAGCGGATAAATTAGGTTTAAGAGGTTTTCGATGAGTGATGATAAACGCAGTGTAGAGGATGAAAAGTTACTGTATTGTTCGTTTTGCGGTAAAAGCCAGCATGAAGTAAAGAAGTTGATAGCAGGCCCGTCGGTATACGTATGTGATGAATGTGTAGCGCTTTGTAATGATATTATTCGCGAAGAACTGCAAGAGGAGACAGGTACTGAGAGAACGGATCTTCCAACGCCAAAAGAAATTAATCAAGTTCTAGATGAGTATGTGATTGGCCAAAATAGCGCGAAGAAAATTCTAGCTGTGGCGGTATATAATCATTACAAGCGCCTTAAAAATAAGGCGCAGAAAGATGATGTGGAATTAGCAAAAAGCAATATCTTATTGATTGGCCCAACAGGGTCGGGTAAGACGTTATTGGCTGAGACGTTAGCTAAATTATTGGATGTTCCTTTTACTATCGCAGATGCTACAACTTTAACAGAAGCAGGTTATGTGGGTGAGGATGTAGAAAATATCATTCAAAAGGTATTGCAAAATTGTGATTATGATGTCGAAAAGGCAGGGACCGGAATTGTCTATATTGATGAGATAGATAAAATATCTAGAAAATCTGATAATCCATCATTGACGCGTGATGTTTCGGGCGAAGGGGTTCAGCAGGCCTTGTTAAAGCTAATTGAAGGCACTGTGGCTTCTGTGCCACCGCAAGGGGGAAGGAAGCATCCCCAGCAAGAATTCTTGCAAGTAGATACCCGTAATATGTTGTTTATTGTGGGCGGTGCTTTTTCAGGTCTTGATAAAGTGATTCAAGATCGTACCGAGAAAAGCGGGATTGGTTTCTCTGTCGATGTAAAAAGCAAAGAAGACCGAGGTAATGTCGGTGAGATTTTTGCAAAAGTTGAGTCTGAAGATTTGATTAAGTATGGGTTGATTCCAGAATTTATTGGTCGATTACCCATTGTAGCTTCATTAGAGGAATTAGATGAGAGCGCATTAATTCGAATTCTTACCGAGCCAAAGAATTCTTTGGTAAAACAATATCAGTTACTTTTCGATATGGAGGGTGTTGAGTTAGAGTTTAGGGATGATTCTTTATCGGCAATTGCTAAAAAATCCACACAAAGAAAAACCGGTGCGCGCGGATTAAGAACTATTGTGGAATCAGTTCTTTTGGATACGATGTATGAAATACCCTCATCTGAAGGTGTGACTAAGGTTGTGATTGATGGTTCAGTGATTGAGGGTAAAAACTCGCCATATTTAGTTTATGAAAATGACTCTATAGTGGCATCTGGCACAGACGCATAAGTTGTTATATTGATAAGGCACTAGAAAAGTACGTTATACAATACTTGTTATTTTAAAGGTTAACACCATATTAGGTGTGGATTGCATGAGCAATGTAACTGAATTATTAGAAGGTCCCACTATGGAAACAGATGAAACGGGTTTATCACCAATGAATGCTTTAGTGCCGGTATTACCATTACGAGATGTTGTGGTTTATCCGCATATGGTTATTCCTCTATTTGTAGGGAGAGAAAAGTCGATTGATGCGCTTGATATGGCGATGAAAGAAGATAAACAAATCTTATTAATTGCTCAAAAAGAAGCGGAAATTGATGACCCCTTAGTAGAAGATTTATATGAAATTGGGACATTAGCAAATATTTTACAATTGCTTAAATTACCGGATGGTACGGTGAAAGTACTGGTTGAAGGTTGCGAGCGTTGCCGGTTTTCAGAAATTAAAGAAACAGGGACTTTTTATTCTGCCGAAGTTGAAACGCTAGAGGATTCATTTGATTTAAAAGACAAGGAAGCCGATGTGCTCGTTCGGGCGGTTATAAATTCATTTGATCAGTACGTTAAATTGAATAATAAAATTCCCCCCGAAGTTTTAAGTTCATTAGCAGGCATTGATGATGCGAGTCGTCTAGGTGATACCATCGCTGCGCATATGGCGTTAAAGTTAGATGAAAAACAAATTATATTAGAAACTACTGAAGTTGCTGACCGGTTAGAAAACCTGATGACCCTTATGGAAGGTGAAATGGGTCTTTTGGAAATGGAAAAAAAGATTCGCGGTCGTGTTAAGCAACAGATGGAAAAGAATCAGCGCGAGTATTATCTGAATGAGCAAATGAAAGCCATTCAGCAAGAGTTAGGTGAGATGGATGATGTGCCTAATGAAATAGAAGAGATGGCTGCTAATATTAAAAAGGCAGGGATGTCGAAAGAAGCCAAGACTAAAGCTGAGTCAGAACTCAATAAGTTAAAGTTGATGTCGCCCATGTCGGCAGAGGCAACCGTTGTTCGCAGTTATATTGAGTGGATGATTAATGTTCCTTGGAAAAAGAAAACCAAAGTTCGTCATGATTTAAAGGTTGCTGAAGAAGTTCTTGAAACTGACCATTTTGGATTAGAGAAGGTTAAAGAGCGCATCTTGGAATATTTGGCCGTCCAACAGCGGGTCAGAAAGCTGAAAGGTCCAATTTTATGCTTAGTCGGGCCTCCGGGTGTTGGTAAAACGTCTTTGGGTCAATCTATAGCGCGGGCCACGAATAGGAAATATGTTCGTATGGCTTTAGGGGGGGTTCGAGATGAGGCTGAAATTCGAGGGCACCGGAGAACCTATATTGGTTCTTTACCGGGAAAGATTTTACAAAACTTATCTAAAGTAAAAACGCGTAACCCTATGTTTTTACTGGATGAGATTGACAAAATGGCTACGGATTTTAGAGGTGACCCTGCTTCTGCAATGTTGGAGGTATTGGATCCTGAGCAGAATCATACTTTTTCTGATCATTATCTCGAGGTTGATTTTGATTTGTCTGATGTCATGTTTGTGGCGACAGCAAACACCTTAAATATTCCATCGGCATTGCTAGATAGAATGGAGGTTATTCGTTTAGCGGGTTATACGGAAGATGAAAAAGCTAATATTGCGACACGTTATCTGATTCCAAAGCAGATTAAAAATAATGGCTTGAAGAAAGGTGAGATTGATATTTCTGAAGAAGTTGTTAGAGATATTATTCGGTTTTATACGCGTGAAGCCGGGGTTCGAGGGTTGGAGCGTGAGATTTCAAAAATTTGTCGTAAAGTGGTCAAGCAATTATTGTTGTGTCGCGACGATAAGAAAATAATCTTAGATAAAGAAAGTCTGGAGATTTATCTGGGTGTTCAGCGATTTCGCTACGGACAAGCAGAAGCGGAAAATAGGATTGGACAGGTTACTGGGTTGGCTTGGACTGAGGTGGGTGGTGAGTTATTGACCATCGAAGCGGCCTTAGTGAATGGTAAAGGAAATTTTAAAGACCCAACAGGTAATCTTGAGAAGGTTATGAAAGAGTCTATTCGAGTGGCAAGCACGGTTGTTCAGAGCCGGTTAAAGTTGTTAGGGATAGATGAAAAAACCAGTCAGAAGCATGATGTTCATATTCATGTTCCAGAAGGGGCAACCCCCAAAGATGGTCCAAGTGCAGGTATTGCAATGTGTACGGCTATTGTCTCTGCATTGACTAATATACCTGTAAAATCGGATGTTGCCATGACCGGTGAGATTACGTTGAGGGGTGAAGTGTTGCCCATTGGTGGATTAAAAGAAAAGTTATTAGCAGCGCATAGAGGTGGAATAACTACGATTTTAATTCCTTGGGAAAATGAAAAGGACTTGAAAGAAATACCCGAAGCCATTTTAGAGAAATTAGTTATTCGCCCGGTACGGTGGATAGATGAGGTGCTTGAAAGTGCCTTACAATATCAGCCAACAGCTCTTTTGGATGAGGACTCTAGCGCGACGGAGAAATCGGAAACAGCCACAGCGTCATCAAGTCGGTTGTCATCTCATTAACGGGGGGTGTTGATGGCATGTTGTCTAGCGTGAGATGAATATTTAAAAATAGCGATAAAAACATAGACAGTTTTAGTATCCACACTATAAACTACGTCAGTGGTTTTAGCACTAAGGCTAAATTGAATTTTAAACTCCAATGAAGGGGAAAGTAGATGAATAAATCGGAATTAGTTGAATCTATGGCTGACGCGTCTGGCTTGTCAAAGGCAGATACAGCAAAAGCTTTAGAGGCATTCACCAGTGTGGTGACTGAAACTTTAAAGAATGAAGGTTCAGTAGCGCTTATTGGGTTTGGTACTTTCTTGGTAAAGCATCGTGTAGAAAGAAAAGGTCGTAATCCTCAGACAGGAGCGGAGATTACAATTTCAGCAGCAAATATTCCTTCATTTAAAGCTGGAAAATCTCTTAAAGATTCGGTAAAATAGCTTTTTGATTCTGGGTGCTTAGCTCAGCTGGGAGAGCATCGCCCTTACAAGGCGAGGGTCGGGGGTTCGATCCCCTCAGCACCCACCAAAAGAATTGGAGCGGTAGTTCAGTTGGTTAGAATACCGGCCTGTCACGCCGGGGGTCGCGGGTTCGAGTCCCGTCCGCTCCGCCAAGTATATGGAAACCCCATGACTCAAGAGTCTGGGGTTTTTTTGTATCTGACGGTATGAAATTTTTTTTAATTGTTTGCGCAAGGTAAAGCATTATGTTGCTAAAGATAAGAGAGAAGTCACAGGGTGTATTTTCATGGCTGATTTTACTAATGATTTGTGTTCCATTTGGATTATGGGGCATTCAGAATTATTTGGGAGAGGGTGAGGAGAGTCCCGTTGTAACTATTGGCGATAAAGAATTCTTTCAACGTGATGTAAACCGAGCCTATAGTCAACATAGCCAAAGTTTTAAGGGTATGAATATTGACGAAACACAATTGAAGAAATTGGCATTAGAAAAGCTTATTCGAGATGAGGTATTGCTACAGTATGTAGAAAATGAGGGGCTTGCAGTAACAGATAAGTCTGTTCGTGATTTTGTGGCTACGCTAGAATATTTTCAAACTGAGGGCAAGTTTGATAAAGAACGTTATCAGAATTTATTGTCGCAGCAAAAAATGACTTCTGATGAATTTGTCAGAAGAATTAAGAAAGCCATGATTATGGAGCAATTCCAACGTACTATTGTAGAGAGTGGATTTACTACCGATTACGATGTTGAGCAGTTCTTTAAGATTCAGAATCAGTCACGGTCTGCACGTTTTGTAATCGTTCCTTTGCCGACAGATGTTACAGCAGTTGGGGATGAAGAAATTCAGATATACTATCAGGACAATGCTGAAAGTTATCGTACTGAGGCCAAAGTTGCTATTGAATATATTGAGTTAGCATTAGATGATCTAGCTAAAAGTATTCATCCGTCACCGGCTCAATTAGAGTTGTTTTATCAAGATCAACAAGATGCCTTTAGGACAGATGAGCGCCGAAAAATAAGTCATATTTTATTGACTGATATGGATACGGCTTTAGTACAAGCAGCAGAGATTAAAGAACGTTTAAAAACCAGTGGTTTTGAAGCGTTAGCCCGTGAATTTTCAGCGGATAAATTATCGGCCAGTAAAGGCGGTGATTTAGGATTGATTGTTGCTGGGGATATGGATGCAGCCTTTGAAGGAATAGCACTCGGATTGGCAGAAGGTGAAGTCTCAGAACCTGTGAAAACTGAATTTGGTTATCATATTATTAAAGTGACTGAATTAACACCAGGTGTCGTTAAGCCCTATGAGGAAGTTAAGAAAGTTGTTGAGCTAGGTTTTAAAAAGGTAGAGGCGGAAAATATTTTTTATGAGTTAGGTGAGACGCTCGCTGAAATTAGTTTTGAAAATCCTGACACTTTAGAGGTGGCAGCAGAATCTATTGGTGTCTCTGTTCGACAGACCGAGAGTTTTACTCGTACTCAAGGTCATGATGACCTTTCAGTTGAAGACTTGGTTCGAGAAAAAGCTTTTTCTGAAGATGTATTGGCAGGAAATAATAGTGAAGTTATAGAATTGGGTTCAGACCGAATAGTGGTTTTAAGGGTTTTGAGCCATAGCTTAGCAAAAGTAAGGCCATTGTCGGAAGTAAGTTCCTTGATTAAAGATCGACTTAAAAGCGATGCAGCTAAGCAACAGGCTTTAGCCGTGGCTAAGGAATTAAAGTCGCTCGTTCAATCAGGGCAGTCGTTGGCAGTATTAGCCAAGGAAAAAGGATTATCTTTTATAGTTGCGGATGATGTACAAAGAAATAATGCTGATTTCCCATGGGAAATCGGCAGTGCTATTTTTGTTGGTGCAAAACCCAAAGGTGACCGGCCGACGACCATGGTAGTCGCTTTAGAGTCGGGTGAACAGGCCGTGGTGAATTTATTAAGTGTTACGGAAGGGCAATTAGCAAAAGCAAATAAAAAGGAGTTTAGTATTGCTCGAACTAACATTAGCAAGTTGTTGGCTGATGGTGACTTTGATGCTGTATTAAGTAGTTTACAAGCGAATGCACTAGTTAATGTATTAGAGCCTTAAGAGGTGATAAATTTTAGGGTGTAAAAAAGGGGCGTTAACGCCCCTTTTTTATGCGCAGTAAAAAACTAATTATTCGCTCGATGCGGCTAATCCTGCGATATTATAACCCGCGTCTACAAAGAGAATTTCTCCGGTAATTCCAGAAGCGAGGTCTGAGCATAAGAAAGCCGCAGCATTGCCAACTTCCTCAATTGAAACATTCTTCTTCATGGGAGCGGTATCGGCAGCTTTACTGAGCATAGATCTAAAGTTAGTGATTCCAGCTGCCGCAAGGGTTCTAATTGGACCGGCTGATACAGCATTAACACGTGTTCCACCCGGGCCTAAAGAAGCAGCCATATAGCGCACATTTGCATCTAGGCTAGCTTTTGCAACACCCATGACATTGTAATTAGGAATCGCCCTTTGTGAGCCTAAGTAGCTCAATGTGAGTAAAGAGCCATTTCTGCCTTCCATCATAGGTCTACCGGCTTTCGCCAATGCGGCAAAGCTGTAGGCACTAATGTCATGAGCAATACGGAAGTTTTCGCGTGTAACTGAATCAACATAACTGCCTTCTAAGGCTTCTCGAGGGGCAAAAGCAACAGAATGAACAATTCCATCTAAACCATCCCAATGTTGTGCTAGAGTATCAAAAACGTTATCAATTTGATCATCAGAACTAACATCACATTCAGTGGTAATAGTTGAATCACATTCAGCGGCCATTTTTTCTACGCGACCTCTTAATTTTTCATTTTGATACGTAAACGCTAAATCAGCGCCTTCCCTGTGCATTGCCTGAGCGATGCCCCAGGCGATTGAACGGTTGCTGGCTAGGCCAACAATTAAAATGCGCTTGCCCTGCAAAAAACCCATTATCATCTCCTGTTAAAATTATTGATAGAATATATTAAGTATCTATGAGCTGTTTATCGTTGTCCAGTAAATTTAAGGAAATGACTGTTTAATGTTTAGTGTTAGTTGTCAGCGTTGGTTGCTATTAATTCATTGCCTATTACTTAGCAGTTGTCATGATGCTATGTTAAATAATCCTTATCCAGAAAAAGAAGACAAGCAGTCCATTTTATACAGTTCTTTCTCGGAGCGTCCCAAGCATTTAGATCCTGCGGTTTCCTATAGCTCCAATGAGTATGCAATTATTGGACAAATTTATGAACCGCTACTTCAGTATCATTATTTAAAACGGCCGTATCAATTAGTTCCTTTGACGGCGGCAAAAATGCCGGAAATAACCTATCTCATTGAGGATCAATCGGGCGCATTGATAAAAACCCATGTGGAGCCTGAACAAGTCCATTTCACAGATTATATGATTGAAATTAAGCCAGGTATTCGTTTTCAACCACACCCCGCTTTAGCAAAAGCTAAGGATTATATTTATCATAATCTACAGCTAGAAGACGTCATTGATATTTCTACCATTACTGATTTTGAGCACAGAGGGACGCGAGAAGTGGTTGCAGAAGATTATGTCCATCAGATCAAGCGCTTAGTTCACCCAAAAATACACTCGCCTATTGCAGAATTGATGAAGGAGTATATTGTTGGTTTAGAAGAATTTTCTAAGATGGAGGGAATACAGGATCCGGTTGCGTTTAGGGCGCAAAATATTTCTGGCGTGGAAGTGATTGATAAGTACCACTTTCGGATTCGTATTTATGGTAAGTACCCGCAATTTATTTTTTGGTTATCGATGCCTTTTTTCTCTCCGATGCCATGGGAGGCAGATGTTTTTTATGGTCAAGATGGCTTAGCCGAAAAAAATATTTCATTAGATTGGTTTCCAATAGGCTCAGGCGCTTATATGTTGTTGGAGAATAATCCTAATCGACAAATGGTTTTATCTAAGAATCCATATTTTCATTTGGAACGCTACCCTAATTCGGGTGAGTTGGGTGATTTGGAGTCGGGGTTGTTGGTTGATGCAGGAAAGTCATTACCTTTTATTGACAAGGTCATTTATGTTTTAGAGAAAGAAACCATTCCTTATTGGAATAAGTTTTTGCAAGGTTACTATGATGCTTCGGGGGTAGCATCGGATAGTTTTGATCAGGCGATTCAGTTTATGGGTGACGGGAAGGCGGCCCTAACACCGGCATTACAGGAAAAAGAAATTCGATTGCAAACGGCGGTCACTACTTCGATTTCTTATCTGGGGTTTAACATGATAGATGAAGTTGTCGGCGGAAGATCGGATAAGGCAAGAAAATTAAGACAAGCGATTTCGATTATCATTGATTATGAGGAATATATAGCCATTTTTATGAATGGTCGAGGTGTGCCCGCGCAAGGTTTATTACCTCCGGGAATATTTGGTTATGAGCCCGGTGCGCAGGGGCTAAATCCTTATGTTTATGACTGGCATGAGGGCTATCATCGTAAGTCAATTGATACCGCTAAGCGATTGTTAAGTGAGGCGGGTTTTAGAGGTGGCGTTGACCCATCTACCCAAGAGGCTTTAGTGCTTTATTTGGATACGGCAGCGAGTGGTCCTGACGATAGAGCGCGGTTGAATTGGTATCGGAAACAATTCTCAAAATTAGGTCTTCAATTAGTCATTCGGGCAACCGACTATAATAGGTTTCAACAGAAAATTCGTTCGGGTAATGCGCAATTATTTTTATGGGGCTGGAATGCGGATTATCCGGATCCAGAAAACTTTTTCTTTTTGTTATATGGGCCACATTCAAAAATTAAAACAGGGGGTGAAAATGCAGCCAATTATCAAAATGCTGTGTATGATCGGCTCTTTGAGGAAATGCGTAATTTGGCTAATGGTCCGGCTCGATTAGAAAAAATTCATCAATTGCAGGAAATCATTCGCTATGATGCTCCTTGGGTTTTAGGGTTTTATCCTAAAAGTTATTCGCTTATTCATAAATGGTATCAAAATATTAAGCCTAATCTTATGGCGAATAATAAGTTGAAATATACGCGTATTGATAGTGACTATCGTGCTCGGCAACGTCAACTATGGAATAGACCTTTATGGTGGCCTTTGATGCTTTTGATTGGGGTGGGGGCTATTTTATTTTGGCCTGCGGTGGTGATCTATCGCAGACGTAAAAGGGCAGTCATTAATGAGCGCTAATGTGAGTTATATGGATCTCTTAACGGATATGGACAACAGATGATTCAGTATATTATCCGCCGGCTTATGTATACGATCCCCCTGTTACTGGGTGTTAATATTTTAACGTTCTTTTTATTCTTTGTGGTTAATACGCCAGATGATATGGCAAGAATGCAATTAGGGCAGAAGCATGTCACTGAGCAAGCAGTGAGTAAGTGGAAAATTGACCATGGCTATGATTTACCGTTATTTATTAATTCTGGGAAGGATTCTTTTAACCAGATAACCGAAACGATTTTTTATCAAAAATCGATAAAGTTATTTGTTTTTCAGTTTGGTGTTTCTGACAGTGGAAGGAATATTGGTGCGGATATTAAGCAGCGGATGTGGCCAAGTTTGGCCGTTGCATTACCCTCTTTAATGATAGGATTATTGGTTAACATATTGGCTGCATTGTTGATGGTTCTTTTTAGGCAGAGTTATCTAGAGTTTTGGGGTTTGGTTGCTTGTGTTGTGATCATGTCTATCTCAGTACTGTTTTATATTATTGGTGGGCAATTTTTGTTTAGCAAATTGCTTAAATTGGTCCCTATATCTGGTTTTGGTTCTGGTGTTGATGCCTTGAAGTTTTTAATTTTACCGGTTGTGATTAGTGTCGTATCAGGGTTAGGCTCGGGGGGGCGTTGGTATCGGGCTTTATTTATTGAAGAAGTTGAAAAAGATTATGTGGTAACCGCTCGAGCAAAAGGATTGTCTGAAACACAGGTACTATTCCGGCATGTTTTAGGTAATGCGATGATCCCTATCTTAACCGGCGTTGTTGTGGTTTTACCGTTGTTGTTTATGGGTAGTTTAATTATGGAGTCTTTTTTTAGTATACCGGGTTTAGGTAGTTATACCATTGATGCAATTAATAGACAGGATTTTGCAATAGTCAGATCAATGGTTTTTTTAGGCTCAGTACTGTATATCATTGGTTTATTATTGACGGATATCTGTTACACCTTGGTTGATCCTCGTGTGAAGTTGTTATAGGTTTAATTCAGATGATAATTTTATGGACGGATGCGCTTATTTATCTATTGTTAACCACGGCGGTGGTTAGCGCATTTTTTTTAAGGAATCATGAAGGGCTTAAGCGACCGTTGAATAAAATAGCGGCCAATAAAAGCGCGATGGTGTCGATGATAATTTTAGTGTTTTTCATCGCTATTGGGCTCTTGGATTCTCTTCATTTTAAGGCTGAAGGGCAACGCGCTTCTGGGATTATTAGTGTGTTAGATTACTGCACTCAGCCGTTGTGGCAACAGACGGAAAAAACCTATTCTGCCCCTTTTTCAGCTTATCTTTATAGTAAGGTATCTATCACCCAAGTAAATGGTTATCAGTCGTGGGATTTTCCACGCTTAAAATTTGGTGGCAGCCATTTGCTAAATCCCGAGATTGAAAAAACAGCTGATGTGTTAACTAAATTAATTGCCGGACTAAGTAAGGGGTTTGTTTTTTGCGTGTCATGGCTAGGTCTGCGTGCTTTGTTTTTAGCTAAAAAGGCTGGGCAGAGTAGACTTCAAGTGCGGCCTGGGTTTGTGGGGATAATCATTATAGTTATGGTTGTTGGGTTATCGGGCATTATTGAGTTATCTACGTATTACCATATTCTGGGCACGGATAAGGTGGGAGAAGATGTTTTTTATCAAACGATTAAAAGCATCCGGACGGGCCTGGTTATTGGTTCTTTAACGACCTTTATTATGTTACCACTGGCAGTTGTTTTTGGTATTTTGGCGGGTTTTTATCGTGGTTGGGTGGATGACTTAATTCAATATTGTTATACCACATTAAATTCTATCCCCAGTGTGTTATTGATTGCGGCCTCTATTTTAATGGTTCAGATTTATATGGTTAATCATCCGGAATTATTTACTAATCTTGAGAGTCGAGCAGATCTACGGCTATTATTTTTATGTTTAATCTTGGGTGTAACCAGTTGGACGGGGCTTTGCCGAATGTTACGTGCAGAGACTTTAAAGTTGCGTGAAATGGGTTATGTCCAGGCGGCTAAAGTATTAGGCGTTAGGCCGGTAGGTATTTTATTTCAACATATTCTGCCGAATGTCATGCATATCATCTTGATTTCGGTTGTTTTGGATTTTAGTGCCTTAGTCTTAGCGGAGGCCGTATTGTCTTATATTAATGTTGGCGTTGATCCTAGTACTTATAGTTGGGGCAATATGATTAATGGCGCGCGGTTAGAAATGGCAAGAGAGCCGGTGGTGTGGTGGCCCTTGATTGCAGCTTTTGTGTTTATGTTTATGTTGGTATTAACGGCAAATTTATTTGCGGATGCGGTTAGGGATGCTTTTGATCCAAGGCGTAACTAACATGACTAAGCGAGTGTTATCCGTACAGGGTTTATCGGTGCAGTTTCAGACCGATAGTGAAAAAGTTTTGGTGGTAGATGATATTAGTTTTGATATTTTTGAGTCAGAGACTTTTGGTCTAGTGGGCGAATCGGGGTCGGGTAAGTCAGTATCAGCATTGGCTATTCTAAGGTTATTACCCCGTAGTGCAACAATGACTGGAAAGCATGTTTTTTTTAAGGAACAGGATTTATTAACCTTACCAGAAATGAGTATGTGTCAAATCAGAGGGCGTAGAATTGCCATGATTTTCCAAGATCCCATGGTGGCATTGAACCCTGTTAAGAGTATTGGTCATCAAATTGCTGAAGTGATTAAGATACATTTTGAATTATCACCCAGCGAGATCCAAAATCGTGTATTGACACTGTTACGACAGGTTGAGATACCCACACCAGAAAGTCGTATCGATGATTACCCACATCAATTTTCAGGAGGACAATTACAACGCGTTATGATTGCAGCGGCACTAGCCGGAGAACCTGATTTGTTAATTGCTGATGAACCGACAACAGCATTGGATGTAACGATACAGGCACAGATCTTGACGTTGCTTAAGTCTATTCAGCGCCAGATCGGTATGAGTTTATGGTTAATTAGTCACGATCTTGCATTAGTTTCATCTATGGTTGATCGCGTGGCGGTCATGAGAAAAGGGCGTATTGTCGAAGTAGCTGAAACCCGGCAGTTATTTACCTACCCAGAGCACGCTTATACGCAAAAGTTATTAGCCGCGTTACCTTCTATTGACAGTTGCCGTGCAGAAGCGAATTTAACGCGAAATATTCTACTTGAGCTGAAGAATATTAGAATTTCGTATCCGGTCAGAAAAGGATTTTTTAATCGCATAGTGAGTCACCACCAAGCAGTTGACGGTGTGAATTTAACATTATATGCAGGGCAAACATTGGCGCTTGTTGGTGAGTCGGGTTGTGGCAAAACAACCTTGGCAAAAGGGTTGTTGAATTTGATTGAAAATGTTGAAGGTCAAATTATATGGGCAGGTCAAAATATCAATGGTTTGCAGGGCGAGTCTTTGCGCCAGATGCGGTCAAATATACAAATCATTTTCCAAGACCCTTTTTCTTCTATGAATCCTCGGATGTTAGTGGGACAGATCATTGGGGAGGGGTTGCGATCATTGCATCCGGAAATTTCCTCTCAGCAGCGTAAAGTTGAGGTGGCCACATTATTGCAACAAGTTGGTTTATCCGTGGAATGTGCGATGCGTTATCCCCATGAATTTTCAGGAGGACAGAGGCAAAGAATCTGTATTGCGAGAGCATTGGCGGTTCGACCTAAACTTATTATTTGTGATGAACCGACCAGTGCACTTGATGTTTCAGTTCAAGAGAAGATTATTCTGCTGTTAAAATCATTGCAGCAGCAGTATGGAATGAGTTATTTATTTATTACCCATGACTTAGCCGTTGTTTCAGAAATAGCAGATGAACTTGCTGTTATGTATGAGGGGAAGATAGTGGAATATGGACCCGTCTATCAGCTCTTGAATGATCCGAAGCGACCGTACACCCAACAATTATTGAAGGCGGTTCCTAAGATCATTATGGATGAGCCGAAGAAGACTAAGGATTGTTAATAAGGAGTTTTAGTTTCTGACCCGGTTGGATATAGTGGCCAAGCTTATTCCATTTGCGGAGGTTGCTAATTGAAACATTGAATTTCTTCGCGATGCGCGATAATGAATCACCTCGGCGGATAGTGTAATAAATTTTTTGTAGTGCTCTACCTAAAGATAATCGTTTGCTGAGGGTGTTCTTTTTATTTTGAGGGATGCGTAGTTTTTGTCCTGGTTGGAGATAAGTGGTTTTCTTGAGGTGGTTGAGTTGAGCAATTTTAGTTGACTGTGTTGAGAACTTTTGGGCAATTAACCATAAGTTATCATTCGTTTTAACGGTATAGACGGTTGTTTTCTTAACCGTGTTATGGTTTTTAAAAGAGCGTGCCGTGGCAGCATAGCTATTGTATTTACTATTTTGGCCAGTGGGAATGAGTAAAAATTTACCCGTTCTAATGAGGGAACCCGAAAGTCGGTTGACTTCACGAATCGCTTTGACACTGGTGTGATATTTCAGTGCGATGAGACCTAGATTTTCACCAGCGGTTATTTTATGACGGCGCCAAGTTAGGCGTTCATTTAGAGGAAGTGTAGCTAGTTTTTCTTCAAAGCGTGCCTTTTTTTCTTTGGGTATTAACAAGTAGTGTGGTCCATGGGGGGGTGTGCACCATCGGTTTAGACCAGCATTCAGTTGAAGGAGTTCTTGCAATGGGATTTGTGCGAGTTCGGCTGCTTTTTTAAGATCTAGTTGTGTTTTGATGTCAACCAGAGCGAGATAGGGTTTGTTTGCAGCAGTCGGTTGGGGTAGATGATAGTCTTTGGTATGAGCTAAAATTCGGGCGATAGCCAATAATCTTGGAACGTAAGCACGTGTTTCTTGGGGTAGTGGCAGTGCCCAGAATGTTGTTGACCGGTGTTTCTTTTTATTTTTTTTAATGGCTTTGCGGACAGTGCCTTTCCCAGCATTATACGAGGCGAGTGTTAAAAGCCAGTCGCCATTGAATTCTTCATTGAGTTGTTTGAGGTAACGTGTGGCGGCTTGCGTTGAGGCATAGACATCTCGGCGACCGTCGTACCACCAATTCTGTTTTAGGCCAAACATTCGTCCCGTTGATGGAATAAATTGCCAAAGACCAGATGCCTTTCCAGAAGAGTAGGCGTTAGGTTGGAAACCGCTTTCTATGATAGGTAATAATGCAAGTTCACCGGGAAGATTTTGTCGTTCTGTTGCTTCGGAAATAAGATAGAGATAAGGTTCAGCACGTTTTTGAATAATTTCTAAAAATTTAGGGTTCTTCAGGTAGCGCTCGATTTGTTGAGTAATTTTGGGGTGGTTAATCTCTTGAAGTCGGTAGTTATCAAAGATTCGTTGCCAAATGTTTGTTTGATTTTTAGTTGTTGGGGGTGCTAATTTTTCTGTTAGTCTGTGTGAAACACTGTCTTGATGGGTCGGTAGTAGATTACTGGGCATAACGGCGAGCTGATTTTGAATCGCACAGCCACTGAGAAGAATATTTATAACGATAAGGAAATATTTCATTAATTCGGACAATAAGGCAATATAATGCACAAAAGAATTGTGGTATTTTAACTCATTTATTAATTGATTTTTTATTTAATAATGTTGTGATTAGGGATCTTCTTTACAAGTGGTTTAAGACGCCTCAAGGCAAAGTGTTACGACATAATGAGTCTTTATTCTTACGGCGCAACCTTTCAGTAACGAGTATGCAATGTCTATTGCAAATAGGTTTTTTAGGTTGGGAAAGAGATTTTTTGAATGGGTACTGTGCTCAGAATTCTTTTATTATGGATTCCTCGTTGCATTATCTAGTGCCTTGTTCTTATCTTGTCGGGCAACCCTATTTATTGCCTTTTGAAACAGAATCGATTGATTTTGTTATCCTGCCTCATTTTTTAGAGTTTGCAGACGATTTTTCAGCTATTCTAGATGAGGTTGACAGAGTGCTAAAGCCTGAAGGAGAGGTTATTATTATTGGTTTTAATCCTTGGAGTTGGTTTGCGTCTGATTATTCTCTGGCCAGAACACTTAATAAAATATCATTGCCAAATCATGCGTTGAGTCGAGCACAATTGAGTAATAGGCTCTTATCGCTTGATTATGAGGTGGAAAAAGTTGCAGGTTTTGATTGTCGGAAACACTATCAGGTCCCTCAGGAATACCGGCGAAGAGCAGAGTCTTATTTTGTTACTGCTTATGCCTTAAGGGGGATTAAACGTTGTCATAATGTCACCAAATTAGACACTTTAGATCGATATCTAGGCCTTTCTGTTGTTAAACCCATTTAACAGTTCGTTGTGTTAATTATTATTGGTAGAGTCTTTTGTTAATGAATGAAAAAAATATAACCGTGGTTGAAATCTATACAGACGGGGCTTGCCGTGGAAATCCGGGGCCGGGTGGTTGGGGCGTGGTCCTGCAATATGAGGAGCATACCAAGGAGTTGTTTGGGGGAGAGATTGAGACCACTAATAACCGTATGGAGTTAATGGGGGCTATTATGGCCTTAGAAAGTCTAAAGCATTCCTGTAAAGTTAATTTAAATATTGATTCGAAATATGTTTTAAAAGGTATTACCGAATGGATTTTTAATTGGAAAAAACGGAACTGGCTGACCGCGGCAAAAAAACCGGTTAAAAATGTAGATTTATGGCGTCGCCTGGATCAGGCTATGAGTCGACATGATATTAATTGGGTCTGGGTGAAAGGTCATTCTGGTAATCCAGGTAATGACCATGCGGACCGATTAGCTAATGACGGCGTAGATTCATTAGCGTGATTATTTTATGAGACAGGTCGTTCTAGATACAGAGACTACGGGTATTTCAGTCGCTGAGGGTCATAGGATCATTGAGATTGGGTGTATTGAGTTGCTTGATAGGCGTGTTACAGGTCGCCAGTTTCAAGTCTATTTGAATCCCGATCGATTGATTGATCAGGGGGCTATAGACGTACACGGTCTAACGAATGAATTTCTTCAAGATAAGCAGCGATTTGAAGATATAGCAGATGAGTTTATCGATTTTGTTCGGGGGGCCGAATTAATTATTCATAATGCGCCTTTTGATACCGGTTTTATTGAAACAGAATTGGCCCGTATGAATTATGCTTCAGGTGCTTTAGAGACGCACTGTACGGTCTTGGACACCTTAGTCTATGCCAGAAAAAAGCATCCTGGGCAGCGTAATAGTTTGGATGCTCTCTGTAAACGGTATGCGATTAATAACAGTCATCGTACGCTTCATGGGGCTTTGTTAGATGCGGAAATTTTAGCAGAAGTTTTTTTGATGATGACGGGTGGGCAGTCTTCCTTATTGGATGATGAGGACGGGGGTGAAGAGACCACGGTTGGTTCGCCAGTTAGCCAGGTTTTGAAAGATAGAAAGCCATTGCCCGTTGTTTTTTGTACTCCTGAAGAGCAAGTCTTGCATGAGGAGCGCCTAAAATCAATTGAGGCTGAGAGTGATGGGGTTTGTTTATGGTTACAGGATAAGAGCCACTAAACTTACTCCGTGCTGATGCAAGGAGTAAGTGTTTTTAGTGCTATTTAACGTTAACAATCTGAAGTGTATTGGTACCGCCTTCTACGCGATGGAAGTCCCCATGCGTAATAATAATATTGTCTCCGGTATCCGCTTGGTGACGACTTTTCAAAATATCAAAAATTGCTTGGTATCGTGTTTCTTGATCCGGTGAATTGTCTTCAAATAGAAAAGGGAAAACACCTCGATATAAGGTTACTTTACTTGCAGTTTTAGCGTCGTGAGTAAAGGCGAAAATAGGTATTCCAGAACTAATCCGAGACATCCATAAGGGTGTTGATCCGGTGCAGGTCAGTGATACAATGGCTTTGCAGTTAGTATGGTTGGCTAGATACATAGCAGACATAGCAATGGCTTCATCAGATTGATCAAATTGTGATTCAACCCGGTGGTTCGAGAGTCTTACGTTGGCCTGTTTTTCAGTTTCAAGACAGACGCGGTCCATCGCTTCAATAGCTTTAATAGGGTATTTACCTGCAGCGGTTTCTGCTGAAAGCATAATAACATCGGTGCCATCGACAACAGCATTAGCAACATCAAAGACCTCAGCACGTGTTGGGATCGGGTTGGTAATCATCGATTCCATCATTTGTGTTGCAGTAATCGCGACTTTATCTAATGCGCGTGCTCTTTTAATCAGGTCTTTTTGAACCGGTGGTAAATTGGCATCGCCAATTTCAACACCTAAGTCTCCGCGGGCTACCATGATGGCATCAGAGGCTATGATGATTTCGTCAATGACATCTAGTGCTTCAGCACGTTCAATTTTTGCGACAATACCCGCGCTAGAGCCGGCACGATTTAGCAGCATTCTTGCCTCATGAATGTCGTCAGCAGTGCGTGGGAAAGATACGGCAACGTAATCAGCATCAATTTTCGCTGCCGTTAGGATGTCTGCTTTATCTTTATCGGTTAGTGCCGCTGCAGATAAACCGCCGCCTTGTAAATTAATGCCTTTATTGTTGGATAAGTCTCCACCCACAATAACGGTACAATTAACACGCATATTGACAACATTGACAACGTCCATAACAATACGGCCATCATCTAACAGTAAGCGGTCACCCGGGTTGACGTCTTGCGCTAATGGTTTGTAAGAAATGCCG
>DUCI01000026.1 GCA_012959905.1 Methylococcaceae bacterium
TTCAGCGCCATTCCCTTTGTTTTGTTGCGCATTAACACGCAACATATAAAGCCCACGCGCCGTAAAAACTTGACTCAATTGTGCCTGCGATGTTGTCGATCTATTTTCTACTGTTTGATTTAAAATGATCTCCGCTAAAGCATCGGTAAAAGATAATAATTGTAACTGCACAGGTACTGCAGCCCCGGACTTATCGGTCACTGAAAATACCACGCCTCCTAAGCGTGGATAAAAATGGCAAAAATGGCGATTCTGAGTAGCCTCATCGTTCAGATGCGCATTCAAATAAAAAATCGCTTCGGTCAATTTAAAAGAACAATGCGGATCAGGCTCTCCCGGCCCATTGCCATGCGCAAAGACGGCACTTGACCCGAATACCACCACTAAACTGATCACTCTAAATAATTTTGAAAAAATAATAAATCCACCCTGAAAAAGTAGTAACTGCGACTAACGCTGATTATTTGATTTCACAACAAGCCATTAACAACACAGACTACTTGGTTAATTTGTTCATTAACTCTACTTGTGCGCTGCGCGGTTTAGAGGCATCAACCGGTACGGCTTGTTGATAACGCCCATCACTTTGTAATATCCACGCTTGAGTATCATCATTCAAATAACAATCCAGATCTTTTAAGACCCTATCGTGCAGTACTTTACTGGTGATCGGAAAACTAATCTCAACACGGCTAAACATATTACGTACCATAAAATCGGCACTGGAAGCCAACACCTCATACTCGCCTTTATTTCTAAAGGCATAAACCCGTGTATGTTCTAGAAATCGGCCGATAATTGAGCGCACTTCAATATTCTCAGAAATACCTGGAATACCCGGCTTTAAGCAACAGACCCCACGAACAATCAACTGTACTTTCACACCCGCCTGAGAAGCTTTATAGAGCGCCTGAATAATCTTCTCTTCAACCAATGAATTGACCTTAAAAATGATGTGCCCTTTACGGCCTGATTCAGCATAACTAATTTCCTTGTCGATCCGGTCTAAAACTCCCTTATGCAGGGTAAAAGGCGATTGCAATAACTTATGTAATTTAGCGACTTTACCCAGGCTAGTCAGTTGAACAAACACCCGTTGAATATCTTCGCCTAATTTTGGGTCGCTAGTAAACAAACCGTAATCGGTATAAAGACAAGCCGTTTGAGGATGATAATTACCCGTTCCCATATGCATATAATAGCGAAATGTTTTGTCCTCTCGTCGAAGTACCAAACACATTTTTGCATGTGTTTTATAGCCCACAACACCATAAACAACGTGCACCGCCTCTTTTTGTAACCGATTGGCTAAATCAATATTATCCTGCTCATCAAACCGCGCCCGTAGCTCAATAACCACGGTGACTTCTTTACCCGTTCTAGCCGCATTCACTAAAGCCTCTACTATGGGTGATTTAGCCCCGGTTCGGTATAGGGTTTGTTTGATCGCAACGACATCAGGATCTTTTGCAGCTTGTCGCAAAAACTCAACCACCGGCACAAAAGAATCAAAGGGATGATGTAACAAAATATCATGCTTCCTAAGGACATCAAAATAATTTTTTTTGATCGATAACTTAGCAGGAACCTTCGGGGTATATTTTGGGAATTTTAAATCGGGGCGATCTATTAATTTGTAAATCTGCTGCAATCTGACAATATTCACTGGGCCCTCGGCTAAGAACAAGCGATCAGCCGTTAAATCAAAGCGCGCCATTAAGAAATCAACCGTTAACTCCGGACAATTGGTATCAATTTCAAGACGCACCTCATCGCCATAATTACGCAGTGCTAATTCGCCCTTCATGGCATTCATTAAATCATCGGTGGCTTCTTCATCAACAAAGAAATCACTGTTTCTGGTCACTCTAAACTGATGACAACCGACAACGGTCATCCCATGAAATAAATCGTTAACAAACTCATGAATAATAGAGGTTAGAAATACAAAATCATAATCACCGCTGCCAGTTTCATCTTGAGGCAACTGAATAATCCGTGGCAACGACCGGGGCGCCTGCAAAATTGCTCGCTCACTATTTCTGCCAAAAGCATCTTTACCTGACAAAGAAATAATAAAATTCAAACTTTTATTTAATATCCGAGGAAAAGGGTGTGCCGAATCTAGTCCGACTGGCGTGAGAATGGGACGTAAATGTTGGAAAAAATAGTCGGACAGCCATTGATGCTGCTTTTCTGACCAATCAACCCGTTTAAGAAAGTGGACATTCTCACTGGCTAACTGTGGCAACAACACATTTAAAACGCGGTATTGCTCTGCTACCATTTCATGCGCCCTTATTTTAATGAGCGCCAACTGTTGAGCGACCGTCAACCCCTCACTACTCATAATAGCTGAATCAACCTTAGCGAGTTGTAATAAACCCGCCACCCTAATCTCATAAAACTCATCTAAATTTGAGCATGAAATACACAAATAGTTGAGTCGCTCTAATAATGGAATTGAATCAAAGGTGGCCTGACTCAAAACGCGACTGGTAAATTCTAGAAGACTAATCTCCCGATTAAAATACAATAACGATTGATCTTCTTGTTGCTCACTCATGATTCATCAATTATATTTTGCCTGTTATAAAAACATGTCGATCGGTCACTTGTTCGACCGACAACTCCAGTCCTACCCGGTTCAATTGCTGGCGTATTTCTGAAATAGAAAATGCCGCCAGTAAAGAATTGTAAAAATCCGTTTGTAAAACCTCAGGTTCCCCAGAAGCATAGTCATAGACTAACTGTTTTGCCTCAGAAATGGAATCCGGTCTGATTAAATCCATAATAAAGACCATTCCTCCTGGGTCACCAACCTGTTTAAGGCTCTCCCATAGTGTATAAGGGTCGTGTAAATGATGTAACAGACTATTACTAAAAACCACCGGATAGCGCGATTTTGGAAATTGTATTGCCGGCAATAACAACGTATAAAAGTTGACCCGTTGCTGTAAATGTAACGGCAACCTCTGCGCTGCAAAATTCAACATAGTCTGGGAACCATCAACGGCATCAATAACACACCGTGGGAAGGCTTCTGCAAACCGCTGCGTTATATCTCCAGAACCACACCCTAACTCCAACACAATTTCAGGCATTTGGTCGGTGACAACCTGCTGCTGGATTAACGCTATAAAGTGGTCGTGTGCCTCAGAAAAATCAGCATTAGCATACGCTGACACCTGCTCCTCATCCTCCATCAATTCAGGTTCAGTGATGCGTTTCATATCGGCGCCCTTATCGATTGCAAACCACCGGTGTGTAAAGCAATAATATTCTGCCCCTTTTTAAAATGCTTTTGTTTCACCAAGTCATAAATCCCGTAAAGCATTTTCCCGGTATACGTTGGCTCAATCCTAATACCTGTGGTCGCCATAAAAGTATCTACAAAGGCAAGCAACTGAGGCGAGGTTTTAGCAAACCCCCCAAAATGATAATCTAAATTCAATTGCCATGATTCGGGTGCGATTTGATGCGGTAATAACGCTGAAATTTCATGTTCAAGGTAGGCCCCGCCTTTGAAGACAACAAAACCCAAAATAGAAAAACGACCTGCTCCTGTTGAGGCAATACCGGCCAACGTCGTTCCCGTCCCGCAAGGAAGGCAGAAGTAATCACAGGGCTGACTGATTTCTAAAACTAATTCAGCAACACCCCGAAGCGCCAAAGGATTGGCTCCCCCCTCACTAAGCCAGTACCCCACACCATATTTTTCAGGCAAACCGTCATGATCTTTAATCTGCCGTAATTCTCGGTATTCACTGCGAGAAATAAAATGCAGTTCCATCCCCCAGTCAACAAGATCCTTGAGTGTGCTATTAAATTCAAGCGGCGGCTCACCCCGTATCCAAGCCTTTGTTGGTAACCCCAATTGTTTCCCCACAAAAGCTAAGGCATGTAAATGATTAGAATACTGACCTCCCATACTGATTAAAGTGCACGCCTGTACGGATAAAGCATGTTCTACAATATATTTTAATTTACGCCATTTATTCCCTGAAATAATCGGGTGTAACCGGTCATCACGCTTCATCCATAAATTAACACCGGCGCTCTTTAAAAAAGGATCATTAACCTTTTCTAAGGTTGATTTTTCTAACTGGTTTTCTATGACTACTAGTGGGTTATCCAGCAATTCTGGTTCCTGCATCATCTATTTTCGCCGTTCTAATCGCCCAACTGACATCCAAAGCCTGACGATTTTCGGCCACATCATGGACCCGAAATAATTTAACACCGGCCATAACCCCCAATGCCGTCGTTACGGCTGTCGCCACCGCTAACTCACTGGGTTCGGTCACCTGACACACCGAACCCATGAAGCGCTTCCGACTCGCCCCTAACAACACGGGATACCCTAAATCAACTAAGGCCTCTAAATGGGCCATTAATAACAGGTTATCTTGCTTACGCTTACCAAAACCTATCCCGGGGTCAAGAATAATGTTGTTAGTGAGAACCCCCGCTTGCTGCGCCGCCTCTGCTCGTTGTAGCAAGAAAGCAAACACGTCGTCAATAACATAACTATACGCTGGATTCTCTTGCATATTTTTAGGCTGGCCTTGCATATGCATTAAGATAATGGGCGTTTGATGCGCGACCGCACAGGCCAACATTGCCTTATCATCACGCGCCGCCGAAACATCATTAATAACCGTTGCCCCGGCCTCAATCGCCGCTTGAGCGACTGTTGCTTGGGTAGTATCAATACTAATGGGAATAACCTTAGAAAGGTTTTCCCTAATGGCTTTGATAATCGGAACTACGCGCTTAATTTGCACCTCCGGCGTCACTGACTCTGAACCGGGCCGAGTAGATTCACCGCCAATATCAATCCAATCAACCCCTTCTGTCATCATTTGTTCGGCATGCTCTAGGGCCTGATTTTTCGAACTGTAACGCCCCCCATCAGAAAAACTATCGGGGGTAACATTCAAAATACCCATCAGAAGTGGCTTTTTAACCGCTGTTAAATCCAAAATTATTGCTCCCTTATCACTGCTGAATAGTCTGATTTTGCTATAATCAACACTCTTGTCAATATGTAACTGTTTAATATAGTTCCAAAAACAACACTCATTCCTGACTAACGCCCTATAACTCATCGCTAAGAAACCCACTATGCCCGAACATTTGTTATTTATAACTGGCAGACTGGCCGAAAAGCAACTGCATAAAATTCTGGTTCAAATGCAGCCGGAATTCACCTATACCGTCCACTCCTTGGGTGTAAAAGTTGCCGCTCTTATCACCGCTGAAATGATTATCCGGCGTTTAACCGATACCTTTAATGCTGACCGCATCATTATACCCGGACGATGCCGGGGCGACCTGACTACACTTTCTGAAAAATTCAATATCCCTTTTGAACGCGGGCCTGAAGAACTCAAAGACTTACCGCTCTATTTCGGAAAGTCTTCGATCAAACACGATTTAAATCACTATACCGTACAAATTTTTGCTGAAATCGTTGATGCACCCAACAATTCTGTAGAAAAAACATTGGCTCGTGCGGCCTATTACCGCCAACAAGGCGCTAATGTTATTGATATTGGCTGCTTACCCGATACGCCTTTCCCGCATTTAGAAACTGTCATTAAGGCACTCAAAGATGAAGACTATCAAGTCAGCATCGACTCCTTAGAACCTGATGATTTATTACGTGGTGGTCAAGCCGGTGCCGACTACATGCTGAGCCTGCATGAAGAGACACTCTGGGTCGCTGATGAGGTCAGTAGCACACCGATTTTAATTCCTAAAGAACACGGCAACCTAGACGGACTTTATCAAAGCATTCATACCCTCCAAGAAAAAAACCGAGACTTTATTGTTGACCCTATCCTTGACCCTATCCATTTTGGTTTTGCCGACTCACTGGTCAGATACCATCAGGTCAGACAACGACACCCTGATATTAAGATGATGCTAGGCGTCGGGAATTTAACAGAACTCACCCATGCCGATACCCTCGGCATCAATACCTTACTACTCGGTCTATGCTCTGAACTTAATATTGATGCTATTTTAACCACCGAAGTCAGTCAACATGCACATCGTGCTGTTAAAGAGGCCGACTACGCTCGTCGGATCATGCACGCAGCCAAACAAGCAGAAACCTTACCCAAACATATCGACGATCATTTAATAGCCTTACACGAAACAGCCCCATTCCCCTATACTGTTGCTGAAATAACAGAACTGGCTAATCAAATTACCGATCCCAGCTATCGCATTCAAATCAGCACAGA
>DUCI01000027.1 GCA_012959905.1 Methylococcaceae bacterium
CCCGTGTTGTGGTTTCATGCCGTTTCCGTGGGTGAAGTGGAAGCCGTTGCACCGTTGGTGCATCATTTTCTAGATCAGCCTAATCAAGAAAAAATCTTATTAACCACCACAACACCGACCGGTTCAGCGCGGGTGGCAGCCTTGTTTAAGGGGCGCGTTGAACACGTTTATTTACCGTATGATTTACCGCGTGTGGTTAATCGTTTTATCAAACATTTTCAACCGCAAATAGGGGTTATTGTTGAAACAGAGATTTGGCCTAATTTATATGCGGGGTGCGGTAAAAATAATATTCCATTGGCTATTATCAATGGTCGATTAAGTGACTCTTCGGTAGTGGGTTATCAAAAAATACGATCGTTAGTTGACAGGACGTTGGCGAATGTTTCTGTGATTGCAACACAATCGGAACAAGACAGTACTCGGTTTAAACAAATAGGTGCGAGTGCCGAGCAAGTCCAGACAGTTGGCAATATTAAATTTGATTTAACGATCTCCGCAACGGTTCTTTTGGAAGGTGAATTGTTGAAAGAAGTAACTTTTGCCAATCGTTTTGTTTTTTTAGCGGCCAGTACACACAGGGGTGAGGAAGAGATTTTACTTAAAATCTATCAACGTGTTAAAAAGCAGCACCCCAATTTATTGTTAGTTCTGGTTCCGCGCCATCCGGAACGATTTCAGGCTGTGACAGCCTTATCTAAAAAGTATAAGCTCAATACAATCATCCGTTCGAGTGGGCAACTCTGTGATCAAAGCACAGATGTTTATGTCGCTGACACGATGGGTGAATTAAGGATGATTTATGCTGGGGCAGATATTGCTTTCGTTGGCGGGAGTTTAGTGCCGCACGGTGGGCAAAATGCTTTAGAGGCAGCGGCCGTTGGCGTGCCGATAATGTTTGGGCCCTATATGATGAATTTTAAGGAAATTACCCGAGGTCTTTTAGCGGTGGAGGGAGCCTGTCAGTGTTCAAATGAGGCAGACGTTGAGCAACAACTGTGTCGTTTGATTAATGATGTAGAAAAACGCCAGCAGATGGTGAGACAGGCCAAGCAATTTGTGACAAAAAATCAAGGCGCACTGGCCTTAATCATTACGGTAATCACGGGGCTATTGTCGTCTAAAGGGCAACGCTAATAAATGGATCCAGCCTAGTTTTTTAGGCGTTCTAAAATCAGGGAGTCCAAGGGGTAGTTGCGCTAAGGGGCGTGTAACCGTGGTTGTTGTGTAGGTTCGGCATAACTTGTCCCAGCAACAAATAGAAAAGCCATAATTACTGTCTGTTTCTATACGCCTTAGGGAGTGATGAATACGGTGTAAGTCAGGGGTAATAAGTACGCGGCGTAAACGGGATTCAATACTAGCAGGAATAGCAATATTGCTGTGGTTAAACAGAGCGCAACCGTTAAGAGTAATTTCAAATATGAAGACCGTCAAGGCGCTTGGGCCAATCAGGACGATGCACAGACTTTTGTAAATCATGGAGATTATTATTTCTCCAGGGTGAAAGCGCACAGCCGTGCTGGCATCAATTTCTAGATCAGAATGGTGAACGCAATGAAAGCGCCAGAGCCAATGCCATTTATGACTGGCAATATGTTGCAAATAAATAGCAAAATCAAGTAACAAATAGCCGGCGAGCATTAGGCCCCAATGATCGGTGTTAAAAAACTGGTTAAGAAGCCCCCAATGTTTTTCTTGTGCGATCAGCGCGCTTTGTATGGCAAGGCTACCCAATGTGATTCTAAGAAGCAGATTATTAAATAATCCTAAGCCAATATTAATGCCCCAACGCTTGAGTTTTTTTTGGGTGTGCGTTCTTTTCGGGCGGTAATGTTCAAGAATGACCAGTAAGGAAAAAAGACCGACTGAAACACCAATGCGGATTAACGATTCCAAAATAGTCCCATTTGGTAGCATTGATTTAATTTTTCAGGCGCTCTACCGAGAAAAAACAGTAACCGTAACCACCACATGAGCAGAATCGTGTTGATGCAGCCGTATTGTTCCCAGCGCCGACCTGAGCTGATGACTTTATCTCGGCTGCAGAAAGGTTTGGCGAGTGGAATCATTTTTTTACTGAGCGCAATGTCTTCCATCAACGCAATAATCGGGTATTGACCAATCGCGGTAAAGCTTTCTCGGGTTATAAAAATAGCCTGGTCACCGGTGGCTATACCGGTTAGTCGTGAGCGAATATTCATTAATAGCGAGATGATAGGGAGTAGGCGTGGTTTGCCTGTGAGATGAATATCAAATCGACCCCAGCAATAGCCTTGCGACAGTGCTTGTTGAATAATGGTAAAGACATTTTTCGGCAGGTAACTGTCGGCATGCAAAAAAATGAAAGTGTCGCCCCGGGCCGATGCGGCGCCGGCATTCATTTGAATAGCACGACCAGAGGTGCTGGTTATTATACGATCAACGTAAGGAGAGGCTTTAGCTACCGTATTATCAACGCTACCACCATCTACGATAATGAGTTCACAGTTTTGACGCAGTACTTGTAATGGCCTGAGGGTGTTGATAATGATTTCAGCCTCATTGAGGGTTGGAATAATAATAGATAACAACATGACTTGCCGGTTAGCAACAAGGGTCTATGGTGGGCGCACGGTGTTCACCCCCTTTTGATTCTGATGCCGGGCGTAGGGTTCCCGCAGGAGTACACCACGGTTGAGCGGGTTTTAACTGTGCGGGCGTAATGCCAATAAATTCATCCTGATAAGGACCGCCGTTGGTTAACAAATTGAAGGTTCTTTCGCAGGTGGCTATACGCTGGCCACGGGGGTAGATGTGACCGTCATCGTCATAAACTTCACTAAAAGGGCCGCGATAAATAACAGCATGGCCTTTATCTAAGCAAGGGGTTTGTTCGGGTTTTATAGCGGTCACGGTGGTTGAGCGAAATTCAATGTTTTCTACCACTTGCCACGGTGTGTTGGACCAAACATCTAATTTAACCGCGGCAAAACCGGCCTCAATAAAAGCGTGTAAAAAGTCATGTTCTTGTAGAGCGCCAGAAATACATCCGCTCCATAGATGGGGGTCTGATTTCATCGTTTCGGAGGGTGGCTCATCACTGACAATGTCAGAAATGGCAATGCGCCCACCCGGCTTCACGACACGGAATATTTCATCGATCATTTTTTGTTTATCGTGTTCACTGACTAAGTTGAGCACACAATTAGAAATGACCAAATCAATGCTATTGTCTGCAATCAATGGCTTCAGCAGGCGTTGCTGTTCTTGCCAGTCTCGACAAGCCATGAGTGTTTGAGTCGATTGAACCGGGTGTTGGGTTAAATAATCATCTAATGCGTTACAATCAAGAGCAAGGTCTTGGATTTGGCCTTTTAAAAATTGTACGCGATTGCCCGCTAATTTCTCAGCCATCTCGGGTTGGTATTTTCGAGCCAGTGCCAGCATGTCATCATTCATGTCAATGCCAATGACTTTGCCCTGAGGGCCAACTAATTGCGCGGCGATATAACAGATTTTGCCCGATCCAGAGCCTAAATCAAGGACAATGTCATTTTCTTTGACGTAGCGTGAGGGGTCGCCGCAGCCATAATCTTTATCAATAATTTCTTGCGGTAGTTGCTTTAATAATGTGGCGTCATAATCGACAGGACAACACAATTCAGCTTGAACCGATTGTGCGCCTTCAGAATAGCGTTTGAGAACGCTGTTTTCTTGACTCATAGGTGTCCTTTAAGCGGTATCAATTTAGTTGTTATCATAAAGTAATTGAGGTGCTGGAGCGTTTTTATTTCAGCGCACCACCACAGCTACTGCCTTGTCCAGCGGTACAGCCAAAACAATGTTCGGCTACGGTAATAGGTTGTTGATCTAAGGCGTGAATATCAATGTCGGTAATATGGCAGGGTGAGTGTTGTGCAGCACCTAAAGGGTATTTGAGCATTTGGTTAAAATCGCAATCATAAAGAAAGCCTTGCCAATCTACGCTGAGGGTATTTTTACACATCAGCGAAGCGACGGTGTCGGGTTGGTAATGGTCTTTTAACAGTTGTTGGTAGTCGGCTAATTTATTTTGCTGTTTTAGAGTGGTCCTGAATCGATTGATCGGCATATTAGTGACGACAAATAATTGATCGAAAACAATATTAAAGTGCTCTTTAAGGTGTTTCTTATAGGTGTTTTCAAGTGTTGATTGTTCCGGAGGAAGTGTGGGGCCTTGTGGGTTATAAACCAGATTAAGTTTGAGGGTGTTGCTGGCTGGACCATAACCGAGTGCATTGAGTTTTTGTAACGCGGTAATGCTGCGATTAAAGACACCTTTTCCTCTTTGGGCATTGACATTGTCTTCCAGATAGCACGGTAGTGAGGCCGTGATTTCAACCGCATGATCAGCCAGGAAGGCGGCTAAATTTTCATAGCCGGGCTCTTCTAAAATAACGAGATTGCAGCGGTCGATCACTGTAATGCCTAAGGCTTTAGCCGCTGAAACCAGAAAGCGAAATTGGGGGTGCATTTCAGGCGCGCCCCCGGTTAAATCGAGTATTTTAATGTGGCTTTTTTTAAGAACCGAGATAATAGTGGTAAGGGTCTTATGGTCCATTAATTCAGTGCGTTTAGGTCCGGCATTAACATGGCAATGGCGGCAGCTTAAATTACACAAATAGCCCAGGTTGACTTGTAATATTTCTAACCGGTCTCGTGTTATGGCTGGAAAATCCGTGGGAGATGGGCGTGTGTTCAGATCGGTCATGGCGGTTATGAGTGCGGTGTTTTAAAGTGTATCGAGGTGCGTTTAATCACTAAGGGTATGAGTGCTAAAAGTCCTAACAGGCTAAGAGAGAGCAGGATTTCAGTTGAGATCAGTGAATCTAATGATTCAATACGGTTCAGTGATTGGCCTAAATTGGCAAAGATAAAGCTACCCGGAATAATGCCTAGTAAAGTGGTTAGGGTATAGGTGGACAAGGGTATACCGGTAACTGCTGGAATGAGGTTAACGAGCCAAAACGGAAATAAGGGCACCAGCCGTAAAAATAATAAGTAATGGGTGGCGTTGTGCTGAAAGCCCGTTGTGATTTGGCTTGATAACGGATGTTGGTAAAGTCGTCGGATGGTCCAGTCGGCGAGTAAGTGTCTGGCCATTAAGAATACCAAGACGGCTCCTAGTGTTGCCGATATCACGATGATAGTTGTGCCCAGCCAACGTCCGTATAAGAACCCCAAAACTAATGAGAGCAGTGAGCAGCCCGGGAAACTGACGGCGGTGGCTAAGGTATACACTAAGCCACTGATTACGATGCTGAGCCAGAAATGTTGCGTGATGAGGTCGCGTAATCGTTCGGAATGACGCTGTATCGGTTCAAGGCTCAACCACGGGTCACTAACAGCCATAGCGATGAAAGCAACGACACAAACGAATAGGAACAGGTATACCGTGCGTTGCTGGTTTTTGGGCAGTGCTTTTAAGTTAAACATGGCGCTGGTTAAGTTTAATATGGACCGGTCATTAAATTAATTGCCTTGTAATCTAAATACCCATTTTAATAGTTTTTGGGTGCTGGGTGTAAGGGAAGATTTTAAGTGTTGGTCAGCCACACGGCGGTTAATTTGTGACAATGTGGGATAAATATGAATAGTGTTGCTGATTGCTGAGAGAGTGAGTCCTTGTTTTAACGCTAAGACAAACTCGCTAATTAATTCACCGGCCTGCGGGCCGACAATATGAGCACCCAATAATTTTCCTTTCGGAGAACAGATGACTTTTGCAAAACCCACCGCGTTATCGTCAGTGATGGCGCGATCAATTTGATCGAAAGGAAACGTATACGTGCGGTGTTTGATCCCTTGTTTAATTGCCGTGTGTTCGTTGAGACCCACCGAGGCCAATTCAGGATCAGTAAAGGTGCAGTGAGGCACAACACGTTGTTCATATTTTGCCGGCCAGTGGAACAACGCATTTTTTAAAACGATTCCGGCTTGGTGCTCAGCCATATGGGTATATTGATAGGGGCCGACCAAATCACCACAAGCATAAATATTTTTTTGGCTGGTTCGAAGTCGCCGGTCAACACTCAGTCGTTGTTTTTCTATGTTCAGGTTAATAGCGGCCAGGTTAAGACCGGTTAGATTCGCCTTGCGTCCGGTAGCAATAAGGAGATGACTGCCTTGTCGGTAACGAGTTTGTTGGCTGTCGTCAGTGAATGT
>DUCI01000028.1 GCA_012959905.1 Methylococcaceae bacterium
CATGCCATTCCATTACAAGAAAATAATTTTGCACTTGATTTACCCCGCTTTCTCCAGTCGATTAAAGCAATAAAACCTAAGATTATTTTCCTCGCCTACCCTAATAACCCAACAGGTAATTTATTTAATACTTCGGATATCCAAGAAATCATTAATCATGCTCCTGGATTAGTCGTCATTGATGAGGCGTATGCGCCTTTTACTGATGCCACCTTCATGTCTGAAATATCAGATTTTGATAATTTACTGGTTATGCGAACCGTCTCCAAATTAGGCCTAGCGGGACTCAGACTCGGCTATTTGGTGGGTCAAAACGAAATCATTAAGCAATTAAATAAAATTCGCCTGCCTTATAATATCAATGTACTGACTCAGGTCAGCACCCTTTTTGCGCTATCAAACTACGCTATTTTTGAGCAGCAAACGCAATTAATTTGTCAAGAAAGAGCCGCATTAACGCAAGCGCTCAAAAACATGCCTCAACTCGAGGTTTTTCCGAGCGACGCCAATTTCATTTTATTCCGCGTTTTAAATCAACGTGCACACGCACTATTCACCTTTTTAAAAGATCAGCAGATTCTAATAAAAAGCCTTGCAAATCATGATGCTCCGTTAACGAATTGTTTACGCGTGACTGTTGGAAAAAAAGAAGAAAATAGTGTTTTTTTAACCGCTTTATCGCAATACTTCAGCCGCCTTAATCAAGAAGACTGATTTGTCTAAAAAAAATACTCAATTAGTGCTATATTAACGCGGTTTAAACACGTTTCCAAAATAACTGTGTATTTTCTGTAGGAGTGAGATGTAATGAATAATTCAGGCGTAGACAAAACAAGACGCCAATTTCTTACCAATGCCTTAACGGTTGTCGGCGCTGTGGGTACCGGATTCGTAGCGGTTCCTTTCTTATCCCAAATGCAACCCAGCGTTAAAGCTAAAGCAACTGGTGCACCCGTGCAAGTCAACCTTAGTAGACTGGAGCCGGGGCAATTAATACGTGTCGAATGGCGAGGCAAACCGGTCTGGATACTGAATAGAACAGAAGCTGCACTGAGCACATTGACTCCTTTAGAAAGTGAATTAAGCGACCCTGATTCAGCCGAATCACTTCAACCAGCAGCTGCTAAAAATTCAACTCGGTCGTTAAAACCGGAAATATTTGTGGCTATTGGTCTATGCACCCACTTGGGTTGCTCACCCACTTATCGTCCAGAAATTGCACCAACCGATTTAGGAAAAGACTGGCAAGGCGGCTTCTTTTGTCCATGTCATGGTTCTAAATTTGATATCGCCGGCCGAGTTTATAGCAGTATGCCCGCCCCTACAAATTTAGAAATACCCCCTTATCGATATATTGATGATAATACCATCGTCATCGGCGACAATGCTTAAGGAGCTTAACGAATGAATTCTCCACGTTTTAATAATTTTGTAAATTGGATTCTCGCACGGTTCCCATTAACCAAAGTATGGAATGAACACCTTGCCAAATACTATACCCCCAAGAACTTCAATTTCTGGTATTTCTTTGGTTCCTTAGCATTATTGGTTTTAGTCATTCAATTCGCAACGGGGATCATGCTCACCATCAACTATAAGCCTGATTCCGCACTCGCTTTTGATTCTGTAGAATACATTATGCGTGATGTTGACTGGGGTTGGCTGATTCGCTATATGCACTCTACCGGCGCATCCGCTTTTTTTATTGTCGTCTATTTACATATGTTCCGCGGTCTACTGTATGGCTCCTTTAAAAAACCCAGGGAATTAGTCTGGATTTTCGGCATGTTAATTTACGTCTGTCTAATGGCCGAATCCTTTATGGGTTATCTACTGCCTTGGGGACAAATGTCCTACTGGGGCGCACAGGTAATCATTTCACTCTTTAGTGCTATTCCTATTGTTGGCGAGGACCTTTCATTATGGATCCGTGGCGACTATGTTGTTGCTGATGCTACCTTAAACCGTTTCTTTGCTTTCCACGTTGCAGCGATTCCATTAGTGCTGGTTTTGTTGGTTTTTCTACATATTGTGGCACTCCATCAAGTTGGCTCTAATAACCCTGACGGCATTGAAATTAAAGAAAATAAAGGCCCCGATGGAATCCCAGTCGACGGCATTCCTTTTCACCCGTACTACACTGTCAAAGATATTGTTGGCATCTGTGTCTTTCTCTTCTTTTTCTCTGTGGTACTCTTTTATATGCCGGAACTTGAAGGCTATTTTCTTGAACATGCTAATTTCATACCGGCAGACCCGCTGCAAACGCCAGAGCATATTGCACCGCTGTGGTACTTTACACCGTTCTACGCTATTTTACGGGCAGTACCCGATAAATTTGCCGGTGTCCTTGCCATGGGCGGCGCTATTTTTGTTTTATTCTTACTCCCTTGGCTTGATACCGTCAAAGTTAAGTCAATACGTTATCGCGGTGGGATATACAAAAAAGCATTATTCCTTTTTGTTATTAGTTTTTTTGGACTGGGTTACCTTGGAATGCAAGCTCCCACACCGAACGCTACGATTGCGGCTCGATTGTTAACTGTTGTCTATTTTTCTTTTTTCCTATTAATGCCCATTTACACACGCTGGGAAAAATTTAAAGCCGTTCCCAAAAGGCTCACGTCGAACAGCTCGATAGGGGATCAATTACCGTTAATCAAACAAGCGGTTGCCGACATCACACAGGATACTGTTGTAACCACTAAAAGTGGCAAAACCATCCATCTAAAAACACCTAACCCTAGTGGCCTCCGCAGCGCAAGCGTTGACTTGGCCAAAAAAATGAAAGATAGCCTTGATTAATATGAAAACATTATTAACTGTTATATTTTCCTTGTTCGCTTTCACCTGCTCTGCCAGTGGAAAAATTGAACTGATGCACGCAAATATTGACCTAAGCGACAATGTATCGCTTAAACGTGGCGCCGAGCATTACGTCACCTATTGTTTGGGTTGTCATTCTGCAAAACATATTCGTTACCTACGAATAGCAGAGGATTTTGAACTCACCGAAGATGTCGTTTTAAAAGACATCGCCCCTGTAGGTGCAAGCATTTACGACCCTATGCTTTCAGCAATGGACAAACATGACTCAAAATACTGGTTCGGTAACGTTCCTCCTGACCTATCTCTTATCGCGCGCTCCCGCGGCTCTGATTGGCTCTACACGTACTTGAAGAGTTTTTACCGCGACACCACAAAAACTCACGGCACTAACAATGCTCTTTTTAAAGACGTAGGCATGCCCAATGTTTTATGGAAGCTACAGGGCGAACAAGTCCCGCACTATTCTGACGAAAAAAATCAAGTCATCAGTTCACTGAGCTTAGCTCGTCCGGGTGAGTTGAGCCCCGATGAATTTGATACCGTCATAACAGACTTAGTTAACTTTTTAGATTATGTTGGCGAACCGGCAAAATTAAAACGCCAACAAATGGGTAAATATGTTCTTTTCTTTATTCTAATTCTTGGCTTTATCGCTTATTTACTTAAAAAAGAATATTGGAAAGATATTCACTAACATTGTTCAATATAATTACTCATCACCAAACAAGATTCCTCTAAATGTTACTGAGAGACCTACCCCAGTAACATTTAGAGGCTTCATATTTAACAGGGCTCAGATTATTGCAAATTCCCCTGTCACCATTAAATCGTCAATCACAATCCTATACCTTCAAAACAGAGATCTAAATTAAACGGATGACAAATTACCATACTTCAGGGATGACACTAATTTCACCCAATGACTGCATCTGGAGTCAAAGTACCCGCATGGTCATTTTAGAGAAACAAATCCCCATAGAACTCAAGTTCTATGATGCCAATAACCCGCCAGATTACCTACTGGAACTTAATCCAAATGCATTAAGCCCAACGCTCATTGACAAAAAATTGATTCTTTATCATGTCACCATAATTATGGAATACTTAGAGGAACGCTTCCCCCAACCGGCGCTTAATAAAATGGATCCTATTTCTAAAGCCAATAACCGCATGATTATCAAGCGAGTCTCAGACGACTGGTGCCAGTTATTGGAAAACATCCTATACCACTGTGAAAAACCAGAGCCCTCAAAAAAAATGCTAACCGAGAGTCTCCTTTCTGCAATCCCATTGTTTCGAGCAAAAAAATACTTCCTGAGTGACACATTTACACTTATCGACTGTCTTTTAGCCCCCCTGCTTTGGCGTCTTCCTAAACTGGGTATTCCCGTATTTGACCAGTCTGCTGATATTAAAAATTACGCACAGCGGCTATTTTCAAGACCCTCATTTAAAGGCAGTTTAAGCCCGAAAGAATTAAAATTAGGCGACTTTACGTTATGAAAGACCTCAAGCCCTACTTAATTAAAGCGATTAACGCGTGGGTTAATGATAATGCCCTAACACCTTATTTAATGGTTGATGCGGAAGTACCGAATACCATCGTCCCAACCGACTTCATTACAGAAGGAAAAATCATTCTCAACTTACGCCCTAGCGCTATTAACAACTTAACTATAGGTAACGACAGCTTGAGTTTTAATGCGAGCTTTAATGGCCAATCCATGAATGTTTTTGTGCCCATCAATGCTGTCATTGGCATTTATGCCCAAGAAAATGGCAAAGGAATGTTTTTCGACCCGTCAGAAGATAATGACAACAAACCGCAAGAACCCCCTCAAAAGACAAGCCCCTTACGTCTCGTCAAATAGGAAAGCGTAGGCCAAAATACTTGCGTAAAGCCTATTTATTTCCCATCAGGCTGATAAATTTTTGAAACCTTTGAAGAACCGCTACTGCTCTTATTGCCAGCAATAATCTTTGCCGCCCCTCTTTTTTCAACCTGATCAATCCGAATAATTTCATGCATGGGTATGAATGATTGACTCACGCCTTCAAATTCATTTCGAAGCTTTTCTTCTGAAGGATCGACAACAATGGCACTTTTTTCACCGAAAACAAAATCTTCAACAATCACAAAACCGTACAAATCCCCTTGATACACATGCTTAACATAGATCTCGTAGACTTGATCTTGGTTAAAAAAAGTAACTTTATAAAGATATTTATCAGACATGAGAAATTTTGAGTCCTAAAAAAAAGTAAGCGTAAGCGTTTTTGACGCTACCCCACCAAATCAATCAAACCATAATCAGGCTTGAGAAATATATTTTATAATATCCACAACTTGTTGCGGCGTTTCAGTGACTGCTAGGGCGGCACCGTCAACTTCCTTCAGTGCATGCGTTAACTCAGGCCCATGCAATGTAATTAACGGCTTTCCCAAACCAATGGCCAGCCCTGCATCAAAAGCCGCATTCCATTGCCGGTATTTATCACCAAAACGAACCACAACAAAATCTGCCCGTTTAATCAAAGTCGTCGTACGAAGAGCGTTAATTTTTGCCGCTTTGTGATCTTTCCAAAAGGGATTGTCTTCCGCACCCAAGATATCGGCGCCAACATTATCACTGTCCTCATGATCCGTCACGGGGCTGTATATTTTAGTATCTAAATCATAACCATCCAAACCGACTTGAATTTGCTCTCGCCAATTTGAATGAATTTCACCCGAAAGATAAATACTGTATGTCATAAAATAGCCTAACGTTGCAATGTTATTATTATACGCGAATAGATTAAGCTGATCCCAGCTATGTTCTTCAAAGGCCGTAATTTTTATCGCCAAAACACTACATTTTTGGGTACTAATAATACCGTAATCTTATTTAATCCATTGCGATAAGACCTTCAATAATTGATCTAAAACTATGGGCTTTTCAACAATATCATTCATACCTGCAGATAAGGCCTTTTCTCGGTCCGCTAACATCACATTAGCCGTCAAAGCAATAATCGGAAGGTCTTTAAATTGTTCTTTTGCACGTATCTTTTGCGTCGCCTCATAGCCATCCATAACTGGCATCTGACAATCCATTAAAATACCATCAAAAGATTTCTCCTCTAAAAGATCAAGTGCTTCCTGACCATTTCCAGCAACATCAACACTCAAAACCTTATCTTCTAGAATAGCCATTACGATTTCCTGATTAATATCATTGTCTTCAACCAATAACAACTGCGCTGCACTCAAATCGTTGGCATCCTCCTGAGTTTTTTCACCTGGCGGATCAATACTAACGTGTTCCACCGCACGGTAAAGTATCTCACGCAAGTAACCATCTTCTTTTACCATC
>DUCI01000029.1:0-1275 GCA_012959905.1 Methylococcaceae bacterium
GATTGCGTGCATTTTTTGGTGACCCAATTTCATTTAATGCGTGAGGGACTGTCCAAAAAAGACGCTGTTCTGGAAAGTCTACGGATAAACTTTAAGCCCATATTCTTAACCAGTGTTACAACGGTCATCGGTTTTTTGAGTATGAATTTTAGTGATGCGCCCCCTTTTCGAGATTTAGGGAATATGGTGGCTATTGGTGTTACATTGGCATTTATTTTAACGGTTATTTTACTCCCGGCTTTGATTGTTTTGCTACCCATTCGTAAAAGGGCAGGGTCAGAAGCTAGTCGGGTGATTATGGGTTGTTTAGCGGACTTTGTGATTCGTTATCGACGGGTATTACTGGTTATCAATACAGTCTTGGCGGCGGTGTTAATTAGTTTTGCACCGCAAAATGAATTGAATGATGAGTTTGTTAAGTATTTTGATGAAAGCGTAGAATTCCGGCAGGCCACTGAGTTTTTAAATAAAAATATGGGCGGTATTTATTCCATTGAGGTGGTTGTTGAGTCCGGCGATGAAGGGGGAATTAATGAGCCCGCTTATTTATTGGCGGTAGAGGATTTGGTCGACTGGTTTTACCAGCAACCCGAAGTCGTTCATGTGAATACGTTGGTGGATACCTATAAACGCCTGAATAAGAATATGCATGGGGATGATGATGCCTGGTTCATCTTGCCCGGTGAGCGTAATTTAGCGGCACAGTATTTGTTGCTTTATGAAATGTCACTTCCGTATGGTTTGGATTTAAACAATCAAGTTAATATTAATAAATCAGGAAGTCGTTTAATTGTCAGTCTAAAAGATTTAAGTTCAAATCAAATGTTAGCTTTTGAACAACGTACAAGGGTATGGGTTGAAGCGCATTTACCGACCTATAGTGTGGAGACAACCAGTCCTACATTAATGTTTTCACATATTGGTAAGCGCAATATTATTCGTATGATGGGTGGAACTTTTTGTGCTTTAATTTTAATTTCCATGATTCTAATGATTGCGTTCAAATCAATTCGATTAGGATTGGTGAGCTTAGTGCCTAATTTAATCCCTGCGGGCGTTGCCTTTGGCTTATGGTATTTTATTGATGGCAGAATTGGTTTGGGATTATCAGTAGTCACGGGTTTAACACTGGGTATTGTTGTTGATGATACGGTGCATTTTATTAGTAAGTATCGCTTCGCTAGACAAGAGCAACAGATGTCGCAGGAAGATGCGGTACGCTATGCTTTTTCAACGGTAGGTGTGGCTTTATGGATTACCTCGGTTGTACTCGTT
>DUCI01000029.1:1319-6108 GCA_012959905.1 Methylococcaceae bacterium
GGGTTTTATGACGGCAATGACAATAGCCGTTGCCTTAGTTATGGATTTGTTATTTTTACCCCCTTTATTAATGCGCATGGAAAAATGATAAAACAATTACTACTCCTAACAGTTTTTTGGGTGTTTTCGAATGCGGCGAGTGCCATTGAGGCAATCAATTCCCGTGGGTTAGAAATTATAACGGAAGTGGATCGTCGCGATACCGGTTTTGGGGATGTGCAAATGGATATGGTCATGATCCTGAGAAACAAATCCGGGGATGAAAGTTTGCGCCGTTTATCGATGAAAACACTGGAGATTGTCGGTGATGGTGATAAGAGTTTAACGATTTTTGATCGACCGAGAGATATTAAAGGAACGGCCTTTTTGAGTTTCACCCATCCTTTAACGGCGGATGAACAATGGTTATATTTGCCGGCATTAAAGCGGGTCAAACGTATTTCCTCAAGCAACAAGTCAGGACCTTTTTTGGGTAGTGAGTATGCTTTTGAGGACTTAACGTCGTTTGAAATTCCAAAGTTTAGTTACCGTTTCCTCCGTGAAGAGAGTTATCAGGAGCGCCCCTGTTTTGTAGTTGAATTTATTCCTCAATACCGGTATTCAGGTTATACCCGAGAACAGGTCTGGATTGATAGTGAGCGGTATATTCCGGTTAAGGTGGATTATTATGACCGTAAGGATGCGTTACTTAAAACCTTAATCTATCAAGGATATCAGCAGTATTTAAAGCAATTTTGGCGGGCGGAGGGGATGTTGATGACCAATCATCAGACCGGGAAAAGCACACAGTTGATTAATAAAAACTATCAGTTTCAGCAAGGGCTGGGTGGGCGAGATTTTGATCGTAACACGTTAAAGCGTGCGCGTTAACGTGTTTGCTAGCAGGGTCTTATTTTGTTCTGGGCGACCCTGTTGTTGAATAAAACGGTAGCCGCGTTGAATGCGTAACAATGCCATGATGTATACTCAACGAGTGCTTTTTTTGGTGTTGATAGTGCTCCCTATTAAGTCACTGTTAGCATGGGAGGTATCGGGGTATAGCGGCATTGAGAGTTTAGGTTTTTGGGAGCCACCCTTAGAAAGCCAGCAACAGAGTCATTACCTGTCTGGGGTGATAGAAGCGGAATTTTATCATGAGTGGAATGACGGTCGTGATAGTCTTGTTTTTGTGCCCTTTTTCAGGTGGTCTGAACATGATGATCAACGCACGCATTTTGATATTAGAGAGTTGAATTGGGTAACCGTTGCGGATCTTTGGGAATTAAGGGTGGGGATCCGGAAAGAGTTTTGGGGGGTTACAGAGTCACAACATTTAGTTGATATTATTAATCAAACTGACAGGGTTGAGAATTCCGATACTGAGGATAAATTAGGCCAGCCGATGATTAATGTGGCTTTGATTAATCCCGATGGCGGGACGCTGGATTTGTTTTTATTGACAGGCTTTAGAGAAGCTGTTTTTCCAGGTCTTCAAGGGCGATTACGTTTGAGCCCGCGGGTCAATACAGAACAAGCGTTTTATGAAAAACAAGGCATTGAAAAGCACCTTGGTTATGCAATGAGGTATACACAATCTGTGCAGCAGTGGGATTTTGCGTTGTCTTTTTTTCATGGTACCAGTCGTTCGCCTCGGTTCCTACGAGAAAAAGACAATAATGGAGGCTATCAATTCACCGCACACTATGAACAAATCAACCAAGCCGGTGTTGAACTTCAGTTTACTGAAGGGAATTGGTTATGGAAGCTTGAGTCTATCGTTCGAGAAGGACAGGGGCGTAGCTATTTTGCAGGGACAGGCGGTTTAGAATATACCTGGTTTAATGTTTTTAGTGGCGGTGCTGATTTTGGAGTGCTAGTGGAATACATGTATGACAGTCGTGGTTTTAATGCACCGGTTTTTTATCAGGATGATTTCATGACCGGTTTTCGGCTCACATTGAATGATATTCAAAGTAGCGAATTATTAGCAGGTATGATTATTGATCGTCGTCGACGTACGCAGTCTTACAGTATTGAGGCCAGTCGTCGTTTGGGGGATAGTTGGAAGATGGCGCTCGAATTGAGGCTGTTAACACAGGTTGCAGAGAGTGATTTTTCTTATAGCTTACGAAATGATGATCAACTACGATTTGAGTTGAGTTATCATTTTTAAGGCCTACTTGTTAGCGAATTTTAAAATGAGAGGCGAAAATGGTTTCGGTTAGGGGTTGGGTGCTGACATGATCAACTTGGGCTGAATTAGGGCCTTGATGGCACCAACTTAAAAATCGGGTCATGGCCGTTGTTTCTCCGGAGGCGACTATTTCTACACGGCCATCTGCACAATTTTTCACCCAACCGGTAATGCCATAAAGGTTGGCTTTTTTCTGAGCGCTGACTCTGAAGAAAACACCTTGGACGCGGCCGGAGATATAAATTCTAAATTGCTGATTTATCGCCTGCTCCTAGTCTGCGTTATACCGATGTGTTGTTAATGAATACGGATTAATTCAACGTCGAATATTAATGTGGCATTAGGTTCAATATCAGCCCCAGCCCCTTGAGTGCCGTAGGCCAATTCGGAGGGAATAAATAATCGGAAGATAGATCCCGTTTTCATGAGTTGTAGACCTTCTGTCCAGCCGGGAATAACGTTTGACAGCGTAAATGTTAGCGGGTGGCCTCGGTCATAGGAACTGTCAAATAAGTCACCATTAATGGTGTTGCCTTGATAGTGAACGGTTACTTTATGGGTCGCTGTTGGGTGCGGGCCAGAACCTTCTTTCAGTATTTTGTATTGGAGCCCGGATGCGGTGAGTTGTACCCCCTCTTTATTTTCATTAGCCGTCAGAAAAGCTTTTCCAGCGGTTAGGTTCGCTTGGGAGTCTTCCGAGACTATTTTTGTGAGTGCGGGTAGTGCTTCAAATAGGATGACGGCAAAGATGAGGAGTATAGGAAGGGAGAAGCGCATAGGGATACCAAATTAAAGACCAGCGTTAAGTTTATCAAAAAGGGTGGGTGTCTCGAGAGGTTTTTATCGGTACCAGCGGATTTTATGATCAATAAAGCGTGTTAACTCGGGCCTAGCAATGTCACTGGCTTGATCTATACTTTTGAGCGAATAAAGGTATGCATGGTTTGTTTGTGCTGCAGTTTTGGGAGAGTGCCATGAATGATAGGTTAGAGCGATTTGATCATAACGCCTCGGGGTGTATTACAATGGGCGGAAAAGAATTGTTTTTTAAGCTAAAAGATATGTCGCTGACCGGTTTTTTAGCGGAGCTTGACGATAATTTTTTTCTAAAATCTAAGACTGAATGTAATGCGGAATTAGCCGGCCTAGGGTGTGATATTAGGTTTCATATTTTTAGCCCTGAGATGTCTGGAATTGCAAAACTCGTTCTGGTAGAGCCTGTGCGCGAAAGATTGTTGATTGCATTGCAGTTCTCGGTCATTAATTTTGCTACCGGTTTTAAGGTTTTTAAACGTTGCCTACCCCGTAAAGAAATACCGGTTAACGGCCGTTTGTTTTGGCAGGATCAATGCTATGATTTTAAATCTGAAGATGTCAGCTTAAATGGCCTGTCGGTTAAAATGGCTTCGCAGTGTTCGGTGACCGGTGGTGAGTTAATCAGCATAGAATTGCCCCGGTTATGTGTTTCCGGTTCTGCCCGTGTAAAATGGTTGATGCCAGAAGCGTCGAAATTAGGGCTTGCGTATAGTCGTTTAATTTATAATCGAGAACCTAATAATCAATAGATGATTGTCAACAAAGTAGGATTTTTTTGAAAATGTTTAAGCGTATCCAGTGGCCACAAAAACGTATTATTTATGATCGGGATGGCCGAAGACCTTATATGATCCGGTACTATCTGGCATTTAACAGAAAAAGAAATTTTCAGGCTAAAAAGAAGACCTTGCTATTTAATATCTACCTGCACCATATTTTATTATCTGATGAGCCCGTGCTCCATGACCATCCCTGGAATTGGGCTACATTGGTTCTAAAAGGGGGGTATTTTGAAACCACGCCAGAAGGTCGGTTTTGGCGTGGCCCCGGTTCCTTGCGGGTTGCCAAAGCAACGGAAATGCATTATTTGGAGGTCGAGGGGCAGCCGTGTTGGACGTTATTTATGAGGGGGCGACCGAAGCGTGTTTGGGGGTTTGCTACGGCTCAAGGCTGGCTTGATTCTAAGGCTTATTTAGGGCAAAGAAAGGTATCATGAGTGCGTTCTTTAAGTGCTTTTTGAGATTGGTGTGCGTTGCTCGATACCGAGTTGCTCAAAATTTTCTAGCACATGGTCGGGTTGGATGAGGTGTGGGATTATTTTCATTTTTTCCAGTCGGCGTTGCAGAGGGGCACTTAGCCCAACAATATAGACTTCATGGGAATCAATAAGGTGTTCTAAGCTTTCTTCTAAAGTGTAAATTCCGCTGTGGTCTAAATAAAACAGCTGGCTCAGATCAAAAATTATATACTTACTGTCAGTCGGAATCGTTCGGATGATCTTAGCGAAAGCTTGGGTATTCCCGAAAAACAAGGGGCCTTGAACGGTGTTGAGTGCGACGGTGTGGCCATTTAAATCAACAAAAGTCTCTAGGGTGAATTTGTCAGCGCTCCAGTCCGCTATTTTTTTCATAAAGATAAACGCGGCAAAAATCAGGCCAATAACGACCGCATAAACCAGTTGCCAGAACACGGTTAATAACAGCACGGTCAGTAATACCGTTTTATCAGACCAGCGCATGAGTAGAAGTTCTTTTAATCCTTTGTAATCAATCACACCAAAGCCAACGGTAATTAAGACGC
>DUCI01000030.1 GCA_012959905.1 Methylococcaceae bacterium
TATATGATGACCGCTGACCCTGCAACGATAACACCGCACCTACAATGGCATTTAGAAGATCAAGCGATTAATACGGCGGATGGCCCCGCTCTTGAGGACGTTGTTGTGGCTTTGCGTGAACGCACTAAAACGCTGAAGGAAATGGCGGCGGCGAGTCGTTATTTTTACGAAGATTTTGAATCCTATGATGAGAAAGCGGCGAAAAAGAATTTTAAAGGTGAGGCCCGTCAGGTTTTACAACAACTCGGGGTTCAATTTTCAGCCGTAACCGAGTGGGATGGGGAAGTCTTGCATCAGATCGTACTGGATACCGCAGAAAAGTTGGATTTGAAGCTTGGGAAAGTCGCACAACCGTTACGTGTTGCTATTTCTGGGCAAGCCGCAACGCCGGGGATTGACGTGACCTTGGCGTTGTTGGGGCGTGCTAAAACATTAGCAAGAATACAGCGAGCAATTGATTTTATTGCCGTGTGAAAGTAAATAGTCGTGGTATTTACTGCTTTTTATGAGTGAGTATTAGATAATAGCGGTTATATTTTAAGAATTTAAGGATTTTAGGACTCATGCAGAAACAGCATAGCTTCACTCGAGAAGAGTTATTAATGTCTGGTCGAGGTGAATTATACGGCCCAAAGAATGCGCAATTACCCTTGCCTAATATGTTAATGATGGACCGAATCACCCATATTTCAGATGAGGGTGGCAAGTTTGATAAGGGCAGTATTGTCGCTGAACTAGATATTACCCCCGAGTTATGGTTTTTTGATTGTCACTTTCAGGGCGACCCAGTTATGCCGGGGTGTTTAGGCTTAGATGCGATGTGGCAATTGGTTGGTTTTTATCTGTGTTGGATGGGCGGTCCCGGAAAGGGGCGTGCATTGGGCGTGGGCGATGTTAAGTTTCGCGGACAGGTCTTGCCGAGTGCGAAGAAAGTGACTTATCGTTTGGATTTAAAGCGTGTCATTTTACGTAAGTTAGTCATGGGTATTGCCGATGCTACGATGGAAGTGGACGGTAAAGTTATTTATGAAGCAACAGATCTGCGTGTGGGTTTGTTTACCTCAACCGAAGATTTCTGAGGAGTAAGAGCATGAAACGAGTGGTGGTTACAGGGTTAGGCGTGGTTTCTCCGATAGGCAATAACCAAACAGAGGTTGTTGATTCTTTAAAAGCGGGCCGATCGGGTATTGTGTTCTCTGAGGAATACCAAGAATTAGGGTTTAGAAGTCATGTTCACGGACCGATTAATATTGATCTTGATGACTTTATAGACCGTAAGGTTAAGCGTTTTATGGGTGATGGCGCGGCTTTTAATTATATTGCGATGCAGCAGGCGATCGATGATGCAGGGCTTGAAGACAGTGACGTCTCCAATGTTAGAACCGGGTTAATTATGGGTTCGGGTGGGCCTTCAACATCTAATTTAGTGGCTGCCGCTGATATTTTGCGCGCCAAAGGCGTGAAGCGTGTTGGGCCTTATATGGTACCTCGAACCATGTCGAGTACCAATATTGCTTGTTTAGCAACGCCGTTTAAGATTAAGGGTATTAACTATTCGATTACCTCGGCCTGTGCGACCAGTGCCCATTGTATTGGTAATGCGATGGAACAAATCCAAATGGGAAAACAGGATATTGTTTTTGCCGGCGGTGGTGAAGAAGTGCATTGGACCATGTCCGTTTTGTTTGATGCCATGGGGGCGTTATCTTCAAAATATAATGATACCCCAGAAACGGCATCCAGAGCCTATGATGCGACCCGTGATGGTTTTGTGATCTCCGGGGGCGGCGGTGTGTTAGTTCTGGAAGATTTAGAACATGCGAAAGCGCGCGGCGCAAAAATTTATGCTGAATTGGTCGGTTATGGCGCGACTTCAGACGGTTACGATATGGTGCAGCCTTCCGGTGAAGGGGCGGTTCGTTGTATGCAACAAGCGATGGCAACGATCACCGGTCCGGTAGATTATATTAATGCTCACGGCACCAGTACGCCCGTCGGTGATACCCGCGAATTAGAAGCGTTGCGTCAGGTTTTTGGTGATAATATGCCGGCCATCAGTTCTACCAAATCGTTAACCGGTCATGCCTTAGGGGGTGCGGGGGTTAATGAAGCGATCTATTCTATGTTGATGATGAAAGAACAATTCTTGTGTGCTTCTGCCAATATTACGCAATTAGACCCTAAAGCCGAAGGGGTGCCTATTGTCCGAGAGCGCCGTGATAATGTGTTGTTGAAAACGGTCATGTCAAATAGTTTTGGATTTGGCGGTACTAATGCAACGCTCATCTTCCAACAGTTAGACGATTAATTTACCTGCAGCGAGTGTCTTTACGCCACTCGCTTTTCCCGTTGTTATTTTTTTCCGTGTTCTTTTGTTATGCCTGCCGTTGACGCTAAATCTCGTATTGAATTAAATAAAGTGCAAAAACGATTACGTCGTGATGCCGGTCGTGCGATTGCGGATTATGGCATGATAGCGGAGGGTGACCGCGTGATGGTTTGTTTGTCAGGGGGTAAGGATTCTTACGCGATGCTGACTATTTTGCATAATTTGCAGCAAACGGCACCGATTAATTTTGAATTAATAGCGGTTAATTTAGATCAGAAGCAGCCGGGGTTTCCAGAGCACATCTTGCCAGAGTATTTAAAGGATTTTGGCGTGCCTTTTGATATTATTGAACGTGATACCTACAGTGTGGTGAAGGAAATTATTCCTGAAGGAAAAACCACTTGCGGGCTGTGTTCAAGACTGCGGCGTGGGACTTTGTATGGTTATGCGAAAGAAAATAACATTACTAAGATTGCCTTAGGGCATCACCGTGATGACATCATAGAGACTTTCTTTCTTAATTTGTTTTATGGCGGTAAGTTAAAAGCCATGCCGCCAAAATTATTAAGTGATGATAAGAAAAATATGGTAATTCGGCCCATGGCCTATTGCCGTGAGAAAGACATTGCCCGGTTCGCGAGCATGAAAGACTATCCTATTATCCCTTGTAATTTGTGTGGTTCACAAGAGAACCTTCAGCGCCAAGCAATGAAGGTCATGCTGCAAACGTGGGACCGACAGTTTCCAGGGCGTCTTGAGAGTATTTTTACCGGATTACAAAATATTGCCCCTTCGCAATTAGCCGATACTGATTTATTTGACTTTATACATTTAGAGCAACAAGTCGATCTAGCCGGAGAGTCGGGTGGGGAGATTGAACAAGCGGGATTAGAGGTTTTGTTGCAGTAACCGGGCGTATTATTTTTTGTAAATGACTGCAAAATACCGTGTTTAAAATAAGACTGTTAATTGAGGTGTTTTCAGGCTGGAAGTTTTTCTTTATTTTAGGTATCATAGCGTCTGTTTAGGAGAGGTGGCTGAGTGGTCGAAAGCGGCGGTCTTGAAAACCGTTGAGGGTTTGTAGCCCTCCCAGGGTTCGAATCCCTGCCTCTCCGCCATTATTTCTTGCGCACTCGTTGTTGTTTTAATTCCCTATTCTTTCTCGTTGGCTCCAGTCGTTTTCGACCGACTTTACGGGCTAGTTGTCTCGTTAGGTTTCAAGGTAAACCGTCTCAAAAAAATAACTAAATGTGGCGTCTGGCTCATGGGGACATGTTAATATTTAACCTGTACTATTTTCAGCCAAGGAACTCTTTTGCTAACCGTCTTAATTGTTGATGATCAAGAACTCATTCGTTTGGGGGTGAAGTCTTTATTAGAAGCTAATTCCAGTTTGAAAGTAACCTGCCATTTAGCCAGCTCTGGCGAAGAGGCCTTGGCTCAGCATAAAGCAATAGCGCCGGACGTCATTTTTTTAGATATTAATATGCCGGGAGTCGGCGGCGTTGAGACGGCTCGAAAAATTCTTCAAGCCGATACGGCGAGCAAAGTCATCATTTTATCTGTTTTGGATGATGGACCTATACCGGCTCATTTGGTTCAAATGGGTGTTTCAGGTTTTGTTTGTAAAGACACCGGTATTGAACAATTGGTCGAGGCGATTCAGGCGGTGATGGCCGGTAAGTTTTATTTAAGTGAGAAGGTGGCTCAAAACATAGCACTTCAAAATTTAGGTGTTATAGACGTTAAGCCTTTCCTATCACTTTCGAATCGTGAGGCCAGCGTGCTTCATTTAACCTTGCAAGGGCATGGCATTCGGGTAATTTCAGGATTATTAAAAATCACCGAAAAAACAGTCGTGACCTACCGGTATCGAGTTTTTAAAAAGTTGGGTGTTAAAAGTGATATTGAATTAATGCACTTGGCTATGAAGCATAATTATACCGATTGGCAAGAAGCATCTTCAGCGGTAGCGCTTAAGCTTGAGGATTAACTAGACTTCGTGCGACAGAAAAAGCGTCACGAAAATCAAGATAAACCGGTTTCTCTGTAGCCAAGAGTTGTTGCAGTAACCGTTGTTGGGTTTTGTACTTGATGTCGCCAATGGCTAAGGGGCCCACACCTACAGCAGCGGTTTCGTCGTTGAGTAAGCGTCCAAAGTCTTTGAGTTTAATGCCTTCAATACCGGCAGGCGGTACGGCGTTAACATCGCCGGCTACTTTAAGATGAGTGGCTGTTGTGAGTAGCGCTTGGTTAATAACTTGAACGCCGGCTTTAGCGGCACACAAGATAATATCAGCCTCTGCGATGAGGGCGGATTTTTCATCGTGACTACCGGCTACAGCGCCTTGGAGTTGGCAGTTAAAAAGCCGGTTGTATTCAGAGGCGGTATCTTCAGCCGTATGTATATTGAGGTGGTCTACTAGCGTGGTGTTAGCACCTGTCAGTGAGGCGATTACCCCGCTGGCAATACCGACAGGGCCGGTGCCGCCAAAAACAACGACATTACAATCGGCCATAGTTTTTGTCGTTGTGTCGGCCAGGGCCTTTTCAACACAAGCCACCAATGCTGCAGCGGTAGTAAAAGCGCCACTGGGATCTGCCAGAACAGAAACCTCAAAAGGGGGGACCATGGCGCGTTTACTGGCAGTTAACATATCGTAAGCCAGACTCATGTCACGGCCACCGATAAAAATAGCGGTTTGTTTAACCCCTTTAGGGCCCCGTGAAAAAATAGCATCTTGAACCAATCGCTGCGTATCTTCAAAGTTCACATTGTTATAGGGCATGATGATATCAAAACCAGCATCAACGGCCATATTGACATCAAAAGGGCTGTTGTGCGGCATGGGGTCAAACATATGAAGAATGCTTTTCTTCGACATTGCGGTTGGGGTCCTTAAGTTATGGTTTAGCGGTAAAAGCCGCTGGCCTTTAAAGCGTTAATATCCATAAAGGCAGGCGGCCATAAAAAGTCTTGATCGTAAGGGTATAATACCGATAGCGGTGTTATTAGCCAGTCGAATTGATGTATTCTCTGGCGACCTCAAAAGCGTGTTCAAAGTGCAGGAATTGCGGACTACCGGTACTATGATCAATCATTTGTTTAAGCAGTTGGTTTTGGGCTTTGTACTTAACATTACCAATAGCGAGTGCGCCAACGCCGACAGCACCGCTGGTGGAGCCTTCAATCAGCGTGCCGTTGTGAAAAGCATCTAAACCGGCAATACCCGATGGCGGTACCGCATTCACATCAGCAGCTACTTTTAAGACCGGAGCCGAGGCAACCAGTTCAGCACTTAAGACTTCAATGCCAGCGGCAGCGGTTGCATAAACAATATCGGTATTTTGAATCATCTCACCTTTGTCAGCATCGGCAGCACCGTGAATGGTAATTTGGCCATCGCCAAATTCAGTGGTGCACATCTCGGCAATATGTTGTGCTTTTGCCAGTTGGCGGCCCACAATAGTCACGTTAGCCCCGGCTTTAGCAGAGATAACCGCAGCGGCTTGACCGACAGGGCCAGTACCGCCTAAAGCAAGAATATTTTTGCCTTCCAGTGTGGTATTGAATTTATCTTTGAGTTCACGCTCGACACAGGCAACCATGCCGGCTGCGGTGGTAAAGGCGCCGCTTGGGTCGGCAAAGACAGAAACTTCAAAAGGAGGAACCATCGCGTGTTTAGCCGATTTAAGCATGTCCATCGCTTGTTTAGTATCACGGCCACCAATGAAAATACCGGTTTTTTGCATGCTTTTTT